>SHAN01000009.1 GCA_004213155.1 Candidatus Pelagibacterales bacterium | reverse complement strand
TAATAAATATTTGTAATAATTCCAGGTGGAAATCTTAAGCCTAATATCGTTTCAAAAAAAATAAATACAATTATTGGGAAAACAATACTGACTATGACTAAATATAAAATTCGTTTCTCACCCCAAAAATAAGAGACTAAAACAGATAAAACCGAAATACCCAAAAAGAAATCTAAAGTCTTAGAAATAAAAATAAATAAAATAAAACTAAATAAAGTTATAAAAAATTCTTTTGGTAATTTTTTTTCTATTTTCCAGGGTTTTTTTATTGATAATAAATAAATTATTGATGTTAAAAATATTATTAAAATTAATAATGCCTTTGGAAAAGTTGCTGGTTGTATACCTCTATTTAATATGGGTGGAACAATATCAAAAGTGAATGTTGTTAATAGTAAAATCGAGGAAAATAAAATAATTATAAAAGAAATTTTGAATGAGTCTTTAAAAAAAAAGGGCAAACTTTTTTTGTTTGCCCTTTTTCTATTTTGTACATTATTCATTTAAAAAATGTACAGATTTAATTTAATTTATGTAACCTAAAGCTTTTAACTGAGCAGTCATTTCTTTAAGCATTTCTTCCATCTGCTTACCCCACTCATCAGCACCAACTACACTTGTCTCATCAAGACCAATTTCAGTTAAGAAATTTTTATAATAGTTGTGGCTCATTGCTTTCATCATTCCAGCTTCTAATTCTTTAACTCTATCAGCAGGAGCACCTTTTTTAGTTACAAATCCTCTCACTGTAGATAAAGAAACAGGAATGCCTAATTCTTTAGCTGTTGGAGAATTTCCAATTTTTGCCATTCTATTATTTGCAAGTACAATTGAAACACAAAGCGTACCATCATTAATTTCAGTTAATGCCTCACCTAAATTTAAAACACCTACATCAATATCTCCTTTGATTAAGTTTGTTTTAATTGGTGCAACACCTTTGTAAGCAACAATAGTTGGATCTTTCAGTCCACCTTTTTTAGTAAAGGCAATAGCACTTACATCGTCAATACCACCTGTGTGTGTTGTTCCATATTTAAGTGATTTAGATTTTTGAACACTAATAAATTTTTTAGCGTCTTTTATATCTGCTTTACAATTAACAACAAATAATTGAGGATCATCTGTTCCTCTGGCTAATGGTTGCATATCACTTATTTTAACTTTTGTTTTTCCTAAAGCCATAGAGACTGCATGACCAGTAGTCCAAGTTAATGTATGTTGACCATCTGCAGGTAGGCTCATCATATAATCCATTGATACAGCTCCTCCTCCACCTTTTTTATTTACTAATTGCATATCTTGCTTAAGAACTCTTCTTGCTCTTAGAAGCATCATTCTAGTAGTAACATCTGTACCACCACCAAAGCCTGCGTGTGTGATAGCTTGTATAGCTGGTTTATCTGCGGCAAAAACTGAACTTATACTTATTACAGCCAGATCAGTAATTAAAATAGCCACACCTAAAAATACTTTAAATGTTTTAGTTATTTTCATTATTTTCCTCTTTAGTTAATTTATATTTAAATATTTAAACATAATCTGTTACAAACTTTAAGAAAAAAATAATTAATCTTTTGATAATAACAAGAGAGTAAATATAGAAGGAAAAATGGCGAAAAAAAATAATATAGCAATATTATTAGGAGATCCATCAGGTATTGGACCTGAGTTAGTCTCAAAATTGCTATGTGAAGACATAACTAATAAAGCAAATATAGTTGTTATTGGAGAAAGGCAAATTTTAGAGGACGGTAATAATATTACTGGTAAAAAAAGTAATTTAAAATTTGTAAAAAATTTTAACGAAATTAATTTTGAAAGTGAAGATAAATTTTTTTTAGATATTTCTAAAGATAAAAATTGTAATTATAAAATAGCAGAATGTTCGGAAGAATCTGGGAAAAGTGTATTAGAAGCACTAGATCTATCCTTAAATCTTGTAAATGAAAATAAAATTCATGCTATAAATTTTGGACCCTTTAATAAAACAAGTATGATGCTTGGAGGTAATAAATTTTCTGATGAATTACATTTAATGGCTGATAAACTTAATGTAAAAAATTTTTTTTGTGAATTTAATGTTGTAGATAATTTTTGGACTGCAAGAGTAACTTCACACATCCCTATAAGCGAAGTTCCTTCTCATATTAAAAAAGAAAAAATAATTAAACCTATAAAATTAATTAATGATGCTATGAAACTTAATGGTGTTAAAAAACCAAGAGTTGCTGTTCAAGCTCTTAATCCGCACGCTGAATTTGGTATTGAAGAAAAAAATGAAATTATTCCAGCAATAGAAGAAGCAAAAAAATTAGGAATTGATGCTGATGGGCCCTTACCTTGTGATACATCATTTATTACTGCCTATAAAAATAAAAATCATGACTGCATTGTTGGTATGTATCATGATGCTTTACAATCTGGTCTTAAAGCTTTTGGATTTGATAGAGGTGTAACTGTACAAGGTGGGTTACCAGTACCTATAACAACTCCAGCTCATGGCACTGCCTTTGATATTGCGGGAAAAAATAAAGCAAATCTAGAACCAACTTTGCAATCATTTAAAATTGCATTAAAAATGGCAGAAAATAATTCTAACACATGACGAAAATAAAAGACGTTAAAACCTCAATTTATAAATGGACAGGCGAAATAGTTCCTCCATCTCAAAATTTTTGCACAAACCCAACTGACTCTCTTAGAGAATCAGGTGACAAAATGAAATCATTTAGATTTCATCAATGGATGGTTTGTGAAGTTATAGCTGATGATGGAACAATAGGTTTGGGAAACGCTGCACTTGCACCAGAAGTTACTAAAAAAGCAATAGATTATTATCTTAAAGACTTAGTAATTGGTGAAGATCCTTTCGATTACGATTATTTATGGGAAAAAATGTATAGAAGTACAATGGCATGGGGAAGAAAAGGAATTGGAATGATTGGAATTTCAGCTATTGATTTAGGTATTTGGGACTTGATGGGTAAAATAAAGAATAAGCCAGTTTTTGAACTTCTTGGAGGAAGAACAAAAAAAAAAATACCTGTTTATGCATCAAAATTATATAGCCAACCCATTAATAACCTTCAAATAGAAGCAGAAAAATATTTAAAGGAAGGTTTTAAGATGTTTAAAATGCGTTTTGGTTGGGGTCCAAAAGATGGGCCTGAAGGAATTAAAAAAAATATTAACTTAGTAAATGCAGTAAGAGAAGTTATTGGTTATGATAAAGACTTAATGCTTGAAGCTTATATGGGTTGGGATTTAGAATACTCAAAGAAGATAATTCCTGAATTAATAAAATTTAAACCAAAATGGCTTGAAGAACCTGTAATACCTGACGATATATCAGGATATGTAGAATTAAATGCAATGGGAAATATTCCAATTGCAGGTGGTGAACATGAGTTTAGTTATTTAGGATTTAAACATTTGTTAGAACTTAAAGCTGTAAGTTTTATTCAATATGATGCCAATCGTGTTGGAGGAATAACTGCTGGCTATAAAATAAATTCATTAGCAGAAAAATATGGTGTACCAGTAATACCACATGCTGGTCAAATGCATAACTATCATTTAACAATGGCAAGTAACAATTGTCCATTTTCAGAATTTTTTCCAGTTCATCAAGTTGAAATAGGAAATGAATTATTTTATTATTTATTTAAAGGGGAACCAGAACCTAAAAATGGCTTCATAGATTTAGACGATAATACACCTGGTCTTGGTATTTCTATTAATGAAAAATACAAGTCAGATTTTAAGATTTTGGAATAGTTTATTAACCTTTAATTCCCATATGTGTATATTTGACATTAAGATAGTCTTTAATTGCATTAGATCCACCTTCTCTTCCATATCCACTTTGTTTAATCCCTCCAAAAGGTGCTTCGGCAATTGCCACAACTCCAGTATTTACTGCCACAGTACCAGTTTCCAATCTTTCTGATGCTAGATGAGCTTTTTCCATCGAATTAGTACAAACATAACTACAAAGACCTAATTCATGATTATTTGCTCTTTCAATTACTTCATCAAATGATTTGAATGATAAAATCGGAACTAACGGACCAAACGGTTCTTGTTTCATAATAGTATAATTATCTTTAATATTATCAAATATAGTTGGTTCATAATAAAAACCTTTATTAAATCCAGCTGGTCTTTTTCCTCCTAATAAAACCTTTGCACCTTCTTGTTTTGTTTTTTCAACTAATTCTTCAACTTCTTTTAATCTTTTTTCTGTTGTAAGTGGACCCAATTGAGTTTCGGCATCCATTCCATTACCAATTTTTAATTTTTTTGTTTTTTCTACAAATAAATTTACAAATTGTTCTTTTTTACTGTCATGAATATAAAATCTATTAGGAGATATGCATACTTGACCATTATTTCTAAATTTTGCAGCGATTGCCATATCTGCAGCTTTTTTTATATCTGCATCATCAAAAACAATAAAAGGTGAATGGCCTGAAAGTTCCATTGTTACTCTTTGAACTTTATCAGCAGCTTGTTTTAGTATTAGTTTTCCTACTCTTGAAGATCCTGTAAGTGAAATTTTTTTTACTATATCAGAAGAAATTAATTGCTGAGCAATACTAGGTGGGTCACCAGATAAAAGATTTACTACACCTGGCGGCACTCCACATTCACTACAAATATCTACCATTTCCATTACAACGCCTGGAGTGATTACATCTGGTTTAATAATTACAGAACAGCCAGCAGCTAAAGCTGTTGAAATTTTCCTAGCTGATAATACTGCTGGAAAATTCCAAGGAGTTAAGGCAGCTACAACACCAACTGGCTGGTAATAAACATGTACTCTAGTATCTTCAAATCTACTTTCTACAGTTTGACCATAAATTCTCTTTGTCTCCTCAGCATTCCACTCAAAAATATCAGCTGCTCCAGAAATTTCACCTTTGGCTTCGACCAAAGGTTTTCCTACTTCAAGAGTCATCCATTTGGCAAGCACATTTTGCTTCTCTCTCATCTTGTCTGCAATTTTTCTTAAAATATAAGATCTTTGCCAAGGTGCAGTTTTTTTCCAAACTTGTAATCCTTTTTCTGCTGACTTTAATGCTTTCTCAATATCAGCTTGAGAAGCTTTAGATGCTTTACCTATAACTTCTTCAGTCGCAGGATTAATAACATCGTATGTTTCACCATTAGAAGAAGGCGACCAAATACCATCAATAAATTGTCCAAATTTTTCGTACATAGTTTTAAAAGACTTAACCTGAGGTTGATTAATAATAATATAACAAAATTTTAACAAATATGCTTTAATGTTTCAAATTAATAAAAGGAGATAACAATGGCTAAATTTATAACATTAGGATGTTACACTGCAAAAGGTCTAGCTGGATTTATAAGTAATCCAGGTACAGATAGAAAAGCTGCTACATCTGCTCTTGCTGCTTCTGCAGGTGCAAAAGTTACTCGTTATGCTGGTCTTAGAGGTAAGTATGATTTCATGGCAGAAATAGAAGGTACTTTTGAACAATGTGCTGCTGCTGCAATGACTGCCGTAGGAAGTGGAGCTGTTTCTGATTTTACAATCCTAGAGGATGTAAATCTAAATGAAATTGCAGAAACTGCTAATAAAATGGCTTCGGGATACAAAGAACCAGGCAAATAAAAAATTTTGACTTCCAGTTGAGTAGAGCTGGAAGTTAATTGGCTTCAAATAAAGTTGGAAACATTTTTCCACCTAATTTATCACCATCTTTATAGCCAGCATCTTGCATTGCTTTTCTATAATTAAAACTTGTCCAATCTCCTTCGTAACTTATTTTAGAATCTTCTTTAGCTACTCGCAAAGTATAACGGCTTAAAGTTTTTTTAGGAGTTTTTTCACTTAAAGTTCCATGAAGAGTACGCATATCAAAAATAACTGCATCTCCTAGATCACAATCCCATTGTAAAAATTCATATTTATTTTTATTTCCCAAAATATCTGGTGGTAGCTCATATTTTTTTCCATTTACTATGCACTCGTTACCTTCAACTTTATGTCCATCCTTAAATAACACTCTTAAAAATAATTTATTCCATAAGTGAGATCCTTTAACCCAAACAACTCCTTCATTTTTTTTAGTAGCCTGTAATGGCAACCAAAGAACACACATAGTACCATCCATATCAAAATAACTAATATCATGATGAAATGGAGTTGAGGATTTAGAACCTGCTTCTCTTAAAAACCAATTATCCATAACTAAATTAATTTTTTTTGCAGACATCAATTCAGATGCAATTTGTGCATAGGGAGAGTTATAAACAAAATCTTTAAATTCAGGAACTAAATGCCATGTCCAATAATCTTCTAAATAGGCTGGTGCATCCTTGTTTAGTGTATGTGATTTAAATCTAGGACTGGGGTTTTTTATATCTCTTGCTATTCCTTTTTTTAATTTTTCTATCCAACTAATATCAAATTTTTTTTTTATAAAAATAGCACCATCTTCTTTAAAGCGTTCAATATCTTTTTTTGATAAATATTTTTCCATTCAAAAAGATTATACAAGAAAAGAAAATTTAACAATATATATTATTTGCTCTTAATTTAGGGACTAAAAATTTTAAAAATAAAATAAAAAAGATTAGTTATATAAAAATCAAAATTAGGTTTAAATCTTATGTTTTTTTTTTGTAAAATAAAATTTAAATACTGATAAGCCTCTTTTCTCCTATACCACCATAATTTAGAAAATTTTTTTTTATTTGCAGTTATGCCACTTTGATCATATTTATAAGTAGTTAAATGTTTATGTAATAAATTATATTCATTATAAAAAAAATTCGAAAATATATTAATTCTTGCATCGATTTCTAAATTTGGATATTTATTTTTTTTAAGTTTTTTAATTAAATTAATAAAAAAAACTTTTCTAAATGAAATACAGCTAGTGGGAAAAATAGATGGCCATATTGATAAGGTTTTTTTTCTTCTAAATTTAAAATTATTAATATTAGTTTTTGGAAAATTAAAAATACAATTAATATTTTTATTTTTTTTAAATTTTTGATTTATTATTAAAAGTTTGTTTTTATTAAATAAATCATCTGAGTCCATTAAACAAATTATATTTCCTTTAGATTTTTTAAATGCTTCTAAAATACCTTTTATTTGATTTAACGGCGATGATTTTTTAGATCTCTTATAATTTTTAATCAATTTTATTTTTTTAAATTTTTTTATGATACTTATAGAATTATCAGTGGAACAATCATCGTAAAGAATTATTTCATAATTTTTAAAATTTTGATTACATACGCTTTTTAAACTTTGTTTAAGGAATTTTTCTTTATTATAATTTGTGATTAGTATTGATATTAAATTTTTTTTCATTTATTAGATATCATCATATTAATTATCAAAGTTTCAAATATAACTTTCAACGATTTAATTGTTTTGTTTTATCTATATTAACTTATATAATTAAAGAATAAATGAAAAACCATAATAAAAATTTTTTAATTTATGAAAATAAAACTTGAGCTATTTGGAGCAAGTAGAGAATTTAGTAATAATGATTACTTAGAATTTAAGATCAAAAATAATATTTCAATTAAACAATTTCGAAAAGAAATAACTAATTATATAAACAAAAAATTTAAAGGTAATAAAAACTTTAAAAAAATTATACAAACATCAGTTTTTTGCTCAGAAGATAATAATATTATTACCGATGATTATAAAATTACGAAAGATCAAAAAATTGGGATTATACCACCTATAGGAGGTGGTTAATGCTTCATGCAAAAATAATAGATCTCAAAAAAGAAAAAATAGAAGTTAATAAAGCTGAAGAATTTATATCTTCATCAAAATTTGGTGCTTCATTAATTTTTAAGGGAACTGTTAGAGAAACTAATGAAAATAAAAAAGTATTAGGAATTACTTATGATAGCCATGATGCAATGGTAATTAAAAGTTTTGAAGAAATTTATAATGAGATTGATCAAAAATTAAAAATAAAACATAAGGTAGTTTATATTGAACATGCAAAAGGATATTTAGGTTTAGGAGAGATAAGCATTATTATTGCAGTTGCTTGTCCTCATAGAGCAGAAACATATATGCTTTCTAGATACATAATTGAAGAAATTAAAAAAAGGTCTCCAATTTGGAAAAAGGAACATTATGAAAATGAGGAAAGTCAATGGCTAAAAGGAAACCCCATTCAGACTAATTAAAATCTTTTCTTAAATCTAAATCTTTAAATACTCTTTTGGTTAAAACTTTTATAAATTTAGTTTCTTTTTTCAATCTTTTAACCATAAATTTTGCTCCAACATCTCCATCCATCTTCTTAAATTTTTTTACAATCGATATATCGAAACCAATTGGGTTACCTATTCTATTTCTAAATTTTAAAGCATATACTAAAAACTTTTTTGATTTAATTGAATTACAAATTTTATTAATATCTGATGATTTTATAAAAGGCATATCAGATTGAACAACCAAAAATCCTTTATCACTTTTAGATATTTTTTTTAATCCAGTTTTAATTGAAGAAGCCATTCCTTTTTTGTAATTTCTATTAAAAATAAAAATATTTTTTTGGTTTTTTTTTATCATTTTTTTCACTACTTTATGTTGATGTCCAAGAACAATAATTACTTTATTAACTTTACTTTTGTGTAATGCTTTTAATGAGTGATAAATTAAAGGTTTTTTTTTGTATAACTTAATTAATTTATTTTCAGACTTAAGCCTTTTAGATTGTCCTGCCGCTAAAAGAATAGCTGAAATCATAAAATAAAAATTTTTTTCATCTTTTATAAGTTTCTGCAACTAGCTGAGAAATTATTGATAATGCGATTTCAGGGGCAGATCTTCCACCTAACTTTATGCCAATTGGTCCATGAATTGAATTAATTTGATTTGAACTAAAACCTGCATCTTTTAATCTTTGACATCTGTTCTCATGAGTTTTTTTACTGCCTAGTGCGCCAATGTAATAAAACTTCTTATTTAAAGCATGTTGCAATGCTGGATCATCTATTTTGGGATCGTGGGTTAATGCAATTAAAGCACAATTTTCGTTTGTTTCTATCTCTTTAAAAGCTTCATCTGGCCATTTATTAATAATTTTCATATCAGGAAATCTTTGTTCCGATGCAAAATAACCACGTGGATCTATAATTGAAATTTCAAAGTTCAAGCTTTTTGCAAAATCTACAAGATATTGAGCTATATGAACTGCGCCTACAATAATAACTTTTATAGGTCTAATATATGTTTCAATAAATATTTCTTTTTTTTCAATTACTCCATTTTTTTTTAATTTAAAAAAATTATCAATTTGCTCTTTATGAATTTCAAATTCTTTACTTAATGATTTGCCAGGCTCGTATATTTCGCTTAAGCCGTTTTTAAGATTAGTTACAATTGCAAATTCTGTCTTTGAAGACTTTTTTTTAATTATTTCTTTAAGTTGAGTATATTTCATTTAAATAATAAAAAAATGATAAATTAATAAACCTATAATTATTCCTTTAATAAATGATATCCAAAGAATTCCATAGTCGGAAAGATTAAAATTTTTTTTCCAATATTTTATATATTTTTTATGTAAAGTTATCATTTTATTTTTCGATTATCTGTTCTAAGTAGACTGCAATTTCTCCTCCACAAGCAAGTCCTACTTCCCATGCACTTTCGTTAGAAACTTTGAATTCAATTTTTTTATATGGTTTATTTTTTTTTATTAAATCGATACATTCTCTAACTACCGCAGACTCAACGCATCCACCGGAAACAGATCCTGAAAAGTCACCTTTTTCATTCACAATCATTCTGCTTCCAACTTGTCTTGGTGATGAACCCCAGGTTTGAATTACTGTTGCAAGAGCAACTTTTTGGTTAGCGTTTATCCAATCATTTGCTTCTTCTAAGATTTTTTCATCAAATGAGTTTTTCATTAGATGTAAAAGTAATACTCAAATAGTTATTTAGCAAGCCTCTATAGCTTTTTTAGTATATGTAAGTACTAAACTACCTCTATATTCTCCTGAAGCATGTATATCTGAGTTCATTTCAGAACTATTTATTTTCATATTATTAATTGCTGAAATAGAAAAATTATTTGATAAAGCTTTTGATATATCTTTATCAACATAAACAGATGCTTTAGCTCCTGTAATCGCAACATTAACTTCTTTTTTATGTTTTGCTAAATAAACTCCAACTATTGCGTATCTTGAAGCTGGATTTGGATGTTTTTGATAGTTAGATTTTTCAGGTATCTGAAATTCTACAGACTCTATTAATTCACCTTTTTTTAAAGCTGTTTCAAACATTCCTTTAAAAAATTTTGAGGCTTCTATCTTTCTTTCATTTGTGTGAATTATTGCATTGAGTGCCATGCATGCTGATGGATAACAAGCAGAAGGATCATTGTTTGCAATGGATCCACCTACCGTACCTCTATTTCTTACTTGTGCGTCACCTATTCCTCCAGCTAATTTTGCTAATGATGGAATTGCCTTTTGAACTTCTTTTGAGCTTGCGACTTCTGCATGTTTAGTCGTAGCTCCGATTGTAACAGTTTTGTTGCTAACTTTAATTCCAGATAATTTTTTAATATGTTTTATATCTATAATATCTTTATAAGTAGCAAGACCAAGTTTTAATGAAGGAATACTTGTCATTCCACCAGCTAAAAAAGCAGAATTTGATGAAGAGAGTTTAGATGCTTCTTTACTATCTTTTGCTACATGATAATTAAATGTTTTCATATTTCCTCCTTAAGCTGCTTTTGAGTTAGATTTTTTTAAATTCTTACAAGCCTTCCAAACTTTTTCAGCTGTAGCTGGCATTGATATTTCTTGTCCACCCAAAGCATCTATTACTGCATTCATAACCGTTGGAGGTGAAGCAATTGCACCTGCTTCTCCACAACCTTTAACTCCTAATGGATTTGATGTAGCGTGAGTGCAAGTAAAACCCAAATTAAATTCTGGAAAATTATCTGCTCTTGGCATTGTGTAATCCATATATGAAGCTGTTATCAGCTGGCCTGTTTCATCATATTCTGTATTTTCATGTAAAGCTTGTCCTATACCTTGAGCAATGCCTCCATGAACCTGTCCTTCTACTATCATCGGATTTACAATTCTTCCGAAATCGTCAACAGCTGTATACTTTTCAACTTTGACTTCACCAGTTTCTGGGTCAATTTCTACTTCACAAATATGTGAACCTGCTGGAAACGAAAAGTTTGCTGGATCAAAAAAAGATGACTCTATCAATCCAGGTTCGTCGCCTTCAGGAATTGGAGATTTCATTTCGTCTCTTTGTCCTGGCACATAACAAGCAAAAGCAATCTCGCCAATAGTTTTCTTTTTATTTGATTTTAAAGCTACAAACTCACCATCTTTAAATTCTATCTCATCTTCACTAACTTCAAGCATTTTTGCTGCAACTCTTTTACCTTTTGCTACAATTTTTTTACATGCATTGACAATTGCTATTCCACCAACTGTTAAAGATCTTGATCCATAAGTTCCCATACCGAATGTTCCTTTATCAGTATCACCGTGAACAACATCAATGTTTTCAATTGGAACTCCCAATTCATCTGCAGCAATTTGTGCAAATGTCGTTTGATGACTTTGTCCATGACTGTGTGCACCAGTAAAAACAGATATTTGACCTGTTGGATTAAATCTTACTTCTGCAGATTCCCATAAACCAACTCCACATCCTAATGACATTACCGCTGCTGAAGGAGCTATACCACACGCTTCAAAGTATGAAGATACTCCAATGCCTCTCAATTTACCTTTTGCCTCCGATTCTTTTCTTCTTGATTCAAAATTATTATAATCTGCCATTTGTTTAGCTTTTTCTAAACCTGCTACGTAATCACCTGAATCAACTGTATGAACTAACGTTTGTTTAAATGGAAATGTTTTTGGAAAATTTCTCATTCTTAACTCCGTTCTATCTATACCTAATTCCATTGCTGCTTTTTCTACTAATCTTTCAATTGTATAAGTTGCTTCTGGTCTTCCGGCTCCCCTATAAGCATCTACTGGAGCTGTATTTGTGTAAACAGCTTTAACATTTGAATAAGCTGCTGGTATTTCATAAACACCAGTTGCACATGGTCCAAACAAATATGTTGGTGTTACAGTTCCAAAAACTCTCGCATAAGCTCCTAAATTAGCAATAGTCTCATTTTTAAATCCTAAAAATTTACCATCATTTGTTACTGCTAACTCTGCATGGGTTACATGATCTCTTCCGTGTGTATCTGTTAAGAAAGATTCTGTTCGTTCTGCTACCCATTTGATAGGTCTTTCAATTTTTTTTGAAGCCCAACTACATACAATCTCTTCATTATAAACATTAATTTTAGAACCAAATCCTCCACCTACATCTGGTGCAACTACTCTTAATTTGTTTTCAGGCGCTACACCACCAAAAGCTGACATTACAAGTCTAGATAAGTGAGGATTCTGACTTGTTGTATATAATGTTATTTCTTCTGAAGCTGTATTATAATCTACTACACAAGCTCTTGGTTCCATTGCATTTGGTACAAGTCTATTATTAATTAAGTCTACTTTAATAATTTTATCTGCTTTTGAAAAAGCTTCTTTTACTTTTTCTCTATCACCAAGCAACCAATCATAACAAAGATTTTTATCAATTCCATCATGAATTGTTTCACCACTCATTGTTTTAGCAGTATTAGTAACTGCTTTTAAAATTTTATAGTCAATCTTGACCAAATCAGAAGCTGACTTGGCTTCATCTAATGTGTCTGCAATAACTATAGCTATAGGTTCGCCAACAAAATTAGCAACATCTTTTGCTAATGGGGGATTTGCAGGCACTTTCATCTCTGTACCATCTTCGCTTCTAATAGCCCAACCAGCAATTAAACCACCAATTTTATCAGTTGCAATTTCTTCTCCAGTTAAAATCCCTACAACACCAGATGATTTTAAAGCTTTAGAGACATCTACTTTTTTAATTTTTGCTCTTGCATGAGGAGATCTAACAAATACTGCATAAGTTTGATTGGCAATATTTATATCAGCCGTATATCTTCCTTTACCTGTTAAAAATCTTTTATCCTCTTTTCTTTCAACTCTAGAACCTACCAAACTAGCCATATTAATCTCCCTTATAGTTTTGAAGCTGCTTCTTTAACTGCAGCAACAATATTTTGATAACCTGTACATCTACAAATATTTCCTTCCAACCATTTTCTAATTTCTTGGTCAGTTGGATTTTTTTTATTTTTTAACAAATCAACAGCACTCATAACCATTCCTGGTGTACAAAATCCACACTGAAGTCCATGCATTTTTTTAAATGCTTCTTGCATCGGATGCATTTCTCCATTTTTTGCAAGACCTTCTATTGTAGTTATTTTTGAGTTGTTAACATCAACTGCTAAAGTTGAACAACTTTTTATAGATTTTCCATCTACATGGATTACGCACGCTCCACATTGACTCGTGTCACACCCTACATGTGTTCCTGTTAAATTTAAATGATCTCTTAAAAAATTTGATAGTATTGTGTGATCGGGAACTTCTTTACTTATTTTTTTACCATTAACCTCTAAGTTAATTTTTTGCATCTATACCTACCCTTCTACAAAAACATTACATCATAAGTTTAAATAACAAGCAATCACAAAAAATTAATACACGTAAAATTAGAATTACTTAATTGCTATATATAAAGCTGATAAAATTAAAAAAATTGTAACTATATAAAATATTTTTTTCCTAAAATTGTTTTTTTTTGTTTTTTCATCTATAGTTACTTTTTTCTCATTATCTACGGAAGTATCGTTTTTATTATCTAAATTTTTTGGAGAAACTATTTCAGAAAATTTACCAAAAAAAATATCAGCCATTTTCTTAGCACTCATATCGATCAATCTTGAACCAACTTGAGCAATTTTTCCACCTACATTAGCTTCTACAGAGTAGGTTAATTTTGTTCCACCTTCAAAATCCTCAAGTTTTACTATAGCTTCGCCAGAAGCAAATCCTACTGGTGAATTTCCTGAGCCAATAATTTTATAACTATTAGGTGGGTTGAGATCTTTTAATTCTATATCTCCTTTAAAACTTGCATTAAATGGACCTATTTTGTTTGTTGCTGTAGCTGTAAACTCAGTATCTGAATTTTTCTTAAATTCTTCACAGCCAGGAATAGTTTTTTTTAGAATTTCAGGATTATTTAAAGACTCCCAAACCTTTTGTTTTTTTAGGTTAATTTGATATGATCCAGTTAATTTCATAAATACATTTTAAATATATATTAATTTATATGGATAATAACATAAAAAAAGAACTTCAGTCAGCAGCTTTTGAAAGATTATTAAAACATCTAAGAGAAAAAAAAGACGTACAAAATATTGATTTGATGAATTTAGCTGGTTTCTGCAGAAATTGTTTGTCAAAGTGGTATCGTGAAGAGGCTAATAAAAAAGGTATTATAATTTCCGACCCTGAAGCTAGAGAATATGTTTATGGAATGCCCTATTCAGAATGGAAAGAAAAATATCAAAAATAAATATTTTTCTTAATTTATGAATAAACTGTTTCCACTAATCTTTATTATTCTTTGGTCATCAGCATTTATAACAACTAAGCCTATTGTTGATAATAGCTCTCCTTTTGCTGCACTTTGTTTTAGATTTATTCTTGTTTCTTTTGGTTTTTTTTTATTTTCAATTTATAAAAAATATAAAATAATTATTTCAAAAAAAAATTTACTTAGTTCTATTCTTAGTGGAATTTTGTTTCATGGAATTTATTTAGGTGGAGTTTTTTATTCAGTTTCGAAAGGTTTACCTACTGGAATTGCTGCATTAATAGTTACTTTACAACCAGTATTAACTAATGCATTAGCTGGACCATTGTTAAATGAAAAAGTTACATGGCAACAATGGATTGGTGTTTTATTAGGTTTTATTGGTGCGGTTTTAGTTTTGGGTTTTGATATCGGAGCTAGTTTACCAACATCGGGTGTAATAGCTACTTTTATCTCTCTATTATCAGTAACTGCTGCAACTTTGTGGCAAAAAAAAATTACTAATAATTTACCATTACCTGTAAATAATTTGTATCAAGCAATAGGTGGATTTTTATTTCATTTTATAATTATTTTATTTTTTACAACACCATACTTAAATTTTACAAATACTTTCATCATTGCAATGACTCATCAAATAATATTAGTATCGTTTGGTGCATTTTCTATATTAATGTATTTACTTCATAAAGGATCTGCTAGTAAAACGGTTACTCTTTTTTTTCTAATACCGCCTATCTCTGCTTTTATGGCTTGGTTATTTTTAAATGAAAAATTGAGTCAATTAGATATTTTGGGATTTTGCATTGCTTCACTTGGGGTTTATATAGCAACAAGGGAAAAAAAATAGTTTCTACTTTTCTTTTAGTCTAGGAAAAAGTTCAACAAAATTACAAGGTTTATGATTTATATCTAGTTGATGTTTTAAAATGCCATCCCATGCATCAACAACTCCACCCGATGATCCAGGCAATGAAAATATATATTTTCCATTTGATAGTACAGCGCACGCTCTAGATTGAATTGCTGATGTTCCAACCGTCTTTAAACTTATTGTTCTGAATACTTCACCAAATCCTGGTATATGTTTATCAGCAATTTCGTTTAATGCCTCAGGAGTTATATCTCTACCCGTTAATCCAGTTCCGCCAGTTGTAATTATAACATCTATATTTTTTTGATTAATCCAATTTTTTAAAACTTCAATAATATCATTTTTGTTATCTTTACATATTTTTCTATCAATTAATTTGTGTTTTGCTTCCTCTATTTTTTTAACTAATATTTTTCCAGATTTATCATTTTCAAAAGTTCTGGTATCTGTTACGGTTAAAAGAGCTATATTTACATTCATAAATTATATTATTTTATATGATTATATTATCAATTTTATTTTTTGTAACTGCAATATTATATTCTAGTGTTGGTTTTGGTGGTGGATCAACTTATCTAGCAATATTATTTATTTGGGGAATACCATATTCTATTTTTCCAATAATAGCATTAAGTTGTAATATAATTGTAGTTTCAGGGAACTGTTTTAATTACATAAGAGCCGGAAACTTAAATCTAAAATTATTAATACCATACCTATTTGGGTCGGTTCCCTTGGCCTTCATTGGAGGATCAATAGCTATCGATAAAAGAATTTTTGAATTATTATTATTTTTTGTTCTTACTATTGCTGGTTTATTATTATTGATTAACTTTAAGTCATATGATGATAATAAAAACAAGTATAAAAAAATTCCAAAATTAATATCGTTTCTGATAGGGGGAATTCTAGGTTTTGTTTCTGGAGTAGTAGGTATAGGAGGAGGAATTTTTTTAAGTCCAATTCTTTTTTTATTAAGAGCTGCAAAGCCAGCACATATTGTAACAACTGCTTCCTTATTTATTTTAATAAATTCTATTTTTGGAATTATTGGACAGCTAACTAAACCAGAGTCTTTAAATAATATTCAAAACTATTGGTTATTATTATTAATAGTTTTAATAGGGGGGCAAATAGGTAACTTTTTGAACTTAAAAATATTTCCTACTCGTATTTTAGCTTTAATTACTTCAGGTCTTGTTTTATTTATTGCAATAAGGATGTCTATTAAGTTATTTTTATAAATAAAATGGATATAAATTTTTTTAAAACTACAAAAATCCTTGATGGAGGAATGGGTCAAGAGCTTTTGGCGAGAGGTTTAAAGGCAAAAGGAACTTTATGGTCTTCTTCTGCTTTAATAAATAATAATTATCATCAAATAGTAATAGATGCTCATTTAGATTATATAAATGCAGGAGCAGATATAATAACTACAAATAGTTTTAGTTCTAGAAGAGAAAGGTTAATAGAAAATAATTGTCCAGAAAAATTTGATTATGCAAATAAAATGGCAGGTGAATTAGCGGTTAAAGCAAAAAAAATATCTAATAAAAATATATTAATAGCAGGTAGTTTGCCCGCTCAAAAAGGAACATATGTTGTTGATGATCGTAATGATGAAATAATTGAAAAAGACTTTAATGACCAGGCTCAATTATTAGAACCTTTTGTAGATTTCTTTTATCTAGATGTTATTAGTAGCTCAAAAGAAATCAAAATTGCTAACAATATTTTAAAAAAATTTAATAAACCTATTTTGATCGGTTTACATATATCAAAAAATGGTAGGCTTCCATCTAATGAAACTATATTCAAAACAGTTCAAGAAAATCAAAATAAAAGATGGTTAGGTGTTGTAATGGCATGTGTATCTCCTGAAATAATACAAAATTCGATTGATGAAATGAAGATACTTAATATACCTTTTGGTTTTAAAGCTAATCTTTGGAAAATGGATCCTATTCCAGCTGACGAAATTCAAAAAAAAAACAAATCTTATTCAGTTGAAGAAGGAGCAAATCCTAATACAGTTTTGGGAAAAAGGGATGATTATACACCAAAAATTTTTCATGACTTTTCAAATAAAATGAAAAATAAAGGAGCAACTATTTTGGGTGGATGTTGTGAAACTAACCCCTCTCATATTAAAGAGATTGCTTGCCTTAAATAATTTTTTTGCTTGAAGATTTTTTTACAAAATAAATTCCTAAAACCACAGCAAATAATGAAACAAGTACTTTAGGAGTAATTAGTTCGTTTAAAAAAATATAACTTAATATAATACCAAAAATAGGAATTAAATAAGCTACTTGAGACTGAAAAACTAAACCATTATTTTTTAAAATTCTAAATCTAAGTAACCATGCGAGACCTGTGGCAACTACACCTAAATAAATTAATGAAAGAGTTGATTCATTGGTTGGGGTAAGTTTCCAAGGTTCTTCAATAATAAAAGTTATAGGTATTAAAATGATTACTGCCCAAATTAATATTGAAGCTGTAACATTTTCGTTCTTTTTTTTACTTATTTTTAGTGTTAGAACTCCACCTATAACGTAACATGTTGATCCTAATAAAATTAAAAGAGCAGATATAAAGTTATTTTGATTAATTAACAGATTATCTGAGAATAAATAAATAATACCTGAAAAACCTATTAATATACCGAATGTTTTTAAATAATTCATTTTTTCATTTTTTACAAAAAAATGTCCTAATATAGTTGAGCTTAAAGGGGTTGTTGACATTAGAATTGCTGCTAAATTACTTTGTACTGTCTTTACTCCATAAGCGATTAAAAAAAATGGTAATACAAGATTTATTAAACCAATCAAAGCAAACCAATACCAGTCTTTTGTAAATGCTTCTATTTTAATTTTTTTAAAATAACAAAGTAGTATCAAAGGTATGGCGCCAAAAAAAACTCTCAAAAATGCAATCATTAATGGTCCATAAGAAAATGTTGCAATTTTAATATTAAAAAAAGCTGAAGCCCAAATTAATGCAAGCAATGTTAATGTTAGATAATCAAAAAGCGTAGGTTGTTTCATTCTGATATATTATGTTCAATTGCTTGTGTCATATTTAATAAATCAGAATAATTAACTTTAAATATGCAATTTGGGTGTCCTGCAGCTGCATATAAAAATTCGAATCTATTTAAAGATTTATCTATAAAAATTGGCAGTTTATTTTTATGAGCAACAGGCGAAACTCCGCCAATCGAAAAACCAGTCTGTATTTTAACTTCTTCTGGGTTGGCCATTGAAATTTTATCTTTGTTTGAAATTAGCTTTATTAATTTAAAGGAACATTTCTTATCACCAGCAACTAAACATAACAAGAATGTATTATCTAATTTAATAACCAAACTTTTAACAATTGCACCTACCTCACAATTTAATGATTTTGCGGCATCTTTTGCTGTTTTAGCTGTCTCTTTTAATGTTACTACACTTAATGAAGATTTATATTTTTTAATAAAACTATTAACCTTTTTAACATTTGGCCTTTCAATCAGATTTTCCATAAATAATTCTATGATAAGTTGTGTATATTTAATTTTATCCTTAATTACCCTAATTAAATGACATTATGTGTAATGTAAATAATGCATACCTGTTATCTAATTTAAAAGTCTTTTATTTATTAGTTCTTTTGTTAAAAGTAGTGTTATTAAGAAGATTATATGAGTGCAAATAAAGTTTTAAAACTTATTAAAGATAAAAATGTTGAATTTCTGGATCTTAGATTTACTGATCCTAAAGGCAAACTACAACATTTAACAATGGATACTTCTGTTGTAGATGAAGATATGCTAAACGAAGGAGTTTTCTTTGATGGTTCCTCAATAGCTGGGTGGAAAGCTATTAATGAGTCGGACATGATCTTAAAGCCAGATCTTTCAAAACAAATAATCGATCCATTTACATCTCATACAACATTAAATTTATTTTGTGATATTTTTGATGCAGTCAAAAAAACGCCTTATGAAAGGGATCCTAGAGGAATAGCAAAAAAAGCTGAAGCATATTTAAAAAAAACTGGGATTGGTGATAAAGCTTTTTTTGGTCCTGAACCTGAATTTTTTGTTTTTGATGATGTTAGATATAAAAATGAAATGAACGAAACGAGTTTCATGATTGATAGTAAAGAAGGCCCGTACAATACAGGAAAAATTTATGAAAATGGAAACATGGGTCATAGACCTCCAGTAAAAGGTGGATATTTTCCAGTTCCTCCAGTGGACAGTGAACAAGATATGAGAAGTGAATATTTAAAATCATTAAAAGAAGTTGGAGTAAAAGTTGAAAAACACCATCATGAAGTCGCACCAAGTCAACATGAATTAGGAATGTATTTTGGTACGCTAACAGACCAAGCTGATAATGTTCAGCTTTACAAATATGTTGTACATATGGTTACAAATTCTTTTGGCAAAACTGCAACCTTTATGCCGAAACCAATCAAAGGTGATAATGGTTCGGGAATGCATGTTCATCAATCTATATGGAAAGCTAATAAAGCTATTTTTTCAGGTGATAAATATGCTGGACTTTCTGATACTGCCTTGCATTATATTGGAGGAATACTTAAGCATGCAAAAGCTATAAATGCTTTTTCTAATGCTACAACTAATAGTTATAAAAGATTAATTCCAGGCTTTGAAGCACCTGTGTTATTGGCATATTCAGCCCGAAACAGATCTGCTTCATGCAGAATCCCAATTACTTTAAATAAAAATGGAGCAAGATGTGAAATTAGATTTCCTGATGCTGCTGGTAACCCATACTTAACTTTTGCTTCTATGCTTATGGCTGGTTTAGATGGTATTAAAAATAAAATAAACCCAGGCAAATCATTTGATAAAGATTTATACTCTTTATCTGAAGATGAAGTAAAAAATATTCCAACTGTTTGCGGTTCATTAAGAGAAGCGATGGAAAATCTAGATAAAGATAGAAAATTCCTTACTCAAGGTGATGTTTTTACTGATGATCAAATTGATGCTTACATAGCTTTAAAATTTGAAGAAATTTATAACCTTGAACACACTCCTCATCCTATGGAGTTTGAAATGTATTATAGTTGCTAAAAATATTATTTATTTTTAAGTATTTTATCGTTTGCAATCTTATTTTTATTTACACCTTCTTTAATGGTGTAATCTAAAGTTCCATTCGCTCCAGCTTCAACAGCTTTTCTGTGATGCTTAAAAAGAACTTTTTCTTTAGCATTGCTAGCAACTTTATTAGCATGTTTTTCTAAATGTTTAGTATCACGCATAGTAATTATAACTATACATAATTTTACAGTATCAGCAATATAGATTTATATTTTAAATGACTCTCCGCAACCGCATCTCTCGGTTTCATTTGGGTTTTTAAAGACAAAAGTTGAGGAAAACTCTTCTTTTTTATAATCCATTTCAGTTCCTAATAAATACATTACTGCACTTGGGTCAATAAAAACTTTAACTCCTTTATCCTCGATAATCTCATCTCCTTTTTTAAAATCTTTAGCATACTCCATAACATATGACATGCCAGCACAACCGCCAGACTTAACCCCAACTCTAACGCCTACAGTTGTATCTTTAGAACTAGATATTATCTCTTTAATTCTAGTTGCAGCATTGTTACTTAGTGTAATTATTTGTTTCATTATAAATTTAATTCTAATTTTGCCGCTTCAGACATCATATCTTTATTCCAAGGAGGATCCCACACTAAATCAAGATCAACTTTTTCAATGCCATTGACTTGCATTATACTATCTTTGACTTCTTTAGGCAAACTTTCTGCTACTGGGCAATTGGGTGATGTTAATGTCATCTTTACTTTAGCTGTATGATTATTTTCCAGTTTAATATCATATATTAAGCCTAACTCATAAATATTAACTGGTATTTCTGGATCATAGATTTTTTTTATTTCTTCGATTATTTGTTCTTTTAAATCTGACATTAATCTAATCTTTCTGAATTAATCTCTTCCTGAGTATTGTTTATAGCAGAGGTTAGTGTATGCCAAGATAAAGTTGCACATTTAACTCGCATTGGATATTGTTTAACACCTGACAGACACATTAATTTTGTTTTATCATCTTCTTCTAAGTTTTTAGATTTTAATTCAGGATTTTCTTTTATCATTCCTAAAAAATCTTCTATTATTTCTTTAACCTCATGCTCTTCTTTACCTTTTACTAGATCTGTCATAATTGAAGCTGAGGCCATTGAAATTGCGCAACCACTACCTTCAAAAGAAATATCTTCAATTTTTTTATTTTCGTTTAATTTTAAATATACATGAACTTTGTCTCCACATAGTGGGTTGTGTCCTTTGGCATCTTTATTAAAATTTTCAGTCTTTCTTAAATTTCTAGGATTTTTGCCATGCTCTAAAATTATTTCTTGATAAAGTTCTTTTAAGTTCATTTTAAATCAAAAATTTTTTTACATTTATTTATTGACTCATTTAATTGGTCAAAATCTTCTTTTGTGTTATATATTCCTATCGAAGCTCTAGCACTTGCTGGAATTTCAAGTTTATCGTGTAATATTTGACAACAATGATGTCCTGCTCTTATTGCTACACCGTCCTCATCTAAAATAGTTGCGATATCATGTGGATGTATACCCTCAATTGTGAATGATAAAACTCCACCTTTATTTTTTGGCTTACCAATTAGTTTCACAGAATTATTTTTTCTTAAAATTTCCTGACCATATTCAATTAGTTCTTTTTCATGCCTAATTATATTTTCAATTCCAATACT
This sequence comes from Candidatus Pelagibacterales bacterium, assembly GCA_004213155.1. GTDB lineage: Bacteria > Pseudomonadota > Alphaproteobacteria > Pelagibacterales > Pelagibacteraceae > MED-G107. Next base: position 1,196 of record SHAN01000009.1, on the reverse strand, counting down.
TTCTAAAAATTTGATTGATTGATCAAATGCTATAACTTGTGCCGTAGCCATTGTTCCTGCTTCATATTTGTTTGGTAAATCTCCGTAAGTAATTCTATCTTTCTTAACTTCTTTGATCATTCCACCTCCACCTTGATATGGTGGTAATTCTTCAAGCCATTTTTTTTTACCATATAAAATACCAAGGCCAGTTGGTCCATACATTTTGTGACATGAAATTGCATAAAAATCACAATCAAGATCTTGCATATCTAATTTTAAATGAGGTCCACCTTGACAACCATCAACAACAACAATAATTCCTTTTGAATGCGCAAGTTCTGTTATCTCTTTAATTGGTAAAATTGCACCAGTGACATTTGATAAGTGATTGATAGCTATAACTTTCGTTTTAGGAGTTATTTTTTTTTCAATATTTTCAATTGGTATTTCTCCAAATTCATTTATTTCAGCAAAATTAATCTTTATATTTTTAGATTTTCTTAAATAATGCCAAGGAACATAATTGGAGTGATGTTCTAATTCTGTCAACAATATATCATCGCCTTCATTTAAATATTTCTGGCCCAAAGTGTTTGCTACTAAATTAAGAGCTTCTGTTGCACCCTTGGTAAAAACAATCTCATTTTTATCTTTTGCATTAATGTATTTTTGAACTGAAGATCTTGTATTTTCATATAAATTTGTAGCAGCTACAGCTAAATAATGAACACTTCTACCTACATTCGAAAACTGTTTAGTATAAAATTCATTAATTCTATCAATAACTACTTTTGGTTTTTGAGATGAATTAGCACTATCTAAATAAACTAAATCATTATTTTGAATTTTTTCATCAAAAATTGGAAATTCCTTTTTAATAAAATCTATGTTCATTCTTTTAATCCAATCATATTTTTAATTAAATTTTTTATTTCAGAGTCAGTAATCTTTTCTATTACGTCTAATATAAATCCGTTAATTAAAAGTTCTTTTGATTGCTTATAATTTAGACCTCTAGACATTAGATAGAATATTGAATTTTCATCAAGACTTCCTGAAGAGGATCCATGAGAACACTTTACATCATCAGCATAAATTTCTAATTCGGGTTTGGCATTAAATTCGGATGTTTCGTCTAATAATATTGCTTTACTTAATTGATAGCCATCTGTTTTTTGTGCTTTTGGGTTAACAAATATTTTTCCTTGATATGC
>SHAN01000008.1 GCA_004213155.1 Candidatus Pelagibacterales bacterium | reverse complement strand
CAGTAAGAGAAGTTAAAATTGCATCACAACCTTGGCTTAATTCAATTAACTTAGACTGAGAGTATAATTCATCATTTGAATTAAAATTTACCTCAAATATTTTTGATGCTTTGTCTTCACATTCTCTTAAAAGTTTTCTAGTAATTAGAATTTTTTTCATATAAAAAATTTATTTAATTTAAATCAAAGATCTTGCCAGGATTCATTATGTTATTTGGATCTATTGTTCTTTTGATTGATTTCATTACTGGAATATTGTCAGGATGTTCTTCTAAAAGATATTCCTTTTTATGAAGTCCTACACCATGTTCACCAGTAATTGTTCCGTTTAATTCTAGTGCTTTTTTAATTAATAGGCCGTTAAATTCTCTTATTTTTTTGTACATTTCTTTTTTTGTAGGATCAAAAGGTAATACTACGTGAAAATTTCCATCTCCTAAATGGCCAACCATTGGAGCTCTAATTCCAAATTTTTTTGCTTGTTCTTCTGCAAAATTTACACATTCAGTTATATTCGAAATAGGAACACATACATCGGTCGTATAAACTCTTCCATTATTAATCAAAGCTTTGACCGAATAGTATACATCCCATCTTGCTTTCCAAAGTTTATTTCTATCCTCTAGGTCTTTTGCCCACTTAAAAGAACTTCCATTATTATCTTTTGATATTTCTTCTACAATTTTAATATTCTCATTATTAGATAACTCTGATCCATGAAACTCAAAAAATAATGTTGGTACTGCCTGTATATCTTTTAGCTTAGAATAATTTATACTAATCCCCATTTGATCTTTATTAAGCATCTCAATCCTTGCGATTGGAACTCCATATTGAATAACCTGCTGAGCTGTTTGAACTGCATTTTCTAAAGTTTGGAAATGACATACGGCACTCATTATACTTTCCGGTATAGGAGATAATCTTAAATGGACTTCAGTTATTATACCTAATGTACCTTCTGATCCAATAAATAGATTTGTTAAATTATAGCCTGCAGAGGTTTTTATAGTTCTGCTGCCTGTATTTATAATATCACCATTAGGCAAAACCACCGTGAGACCTGTGATTACAGTTTTCATTGTTCCATATTTTACAGCCATTGTACCTGAAGCTGAAGTTGAAGCCATTCCACCAATTGCAGCATTTGCACCTGGATCAATTGGAAAAAAAACTCCATCTTCTCTTAAATACTCATTTAATTGTTCTTTTGTGACACAAGCCTGAACTCTACAGTCAAAGTCTTCAGTGTTTACACTCAATACTTTATTCATTTTTTCAAGTGAAATTGTTATTCCATTTTCATTTCCAACAACATTTCCTTCTAAAGATGTACCTGTACCAAATGGCACTACTGGAATTTTATGCTCATTACATAATTTTAAAATTTTTGAGACCTCTTCGTTAGTTTCTGGAAAAACTACTGCTTCAGATAAGACTGGATCATACGTATCTTCTCCCCTTGCATAATTAGCCCGAGTAGACTCTGACTGAGAAAACCTACCATTCAAAATCTTTTTTAATTCACTTTGAAGTGTCTCGTTCATATTTAAATATTATAGAATTATATTGAGAAAAATAAACTTAAAACTAGCCAAGCATTTTCTTTATATTTTCTAGGGCTTGAGAGATATTGTCTCTAGAAGCAGCAAAACTAAACCTTACATAATCATTACAGGTTTGACCAAATGCCGTACCTGGAACTATTGCAACTCCAGCTTCATGCATGGCCTTCTTGCAAAATTCTGAGCCATTCATTCCAGTTCCAATAACTTTCGGAAAAGCATAAAAAGCTCCACCTGGCAAGCTACATTCTATACCTGGAAGATCGTTTAATCCTTTATGAATTAAATTTCTTCTCTCAGTAAATTTTACCATCATTTCATTAATTGAGTCATCTGGACCATCAAGTGCAGCAATACCTGCAAATTGAGCTGCTGCGTTTACACAAGATACACTATTAATTAAAAGTTTATTTACATGTGGTACTAATTCTTTAGGCCAAAAACTCCAACCTAGTCTCCATCCTGTCATTGAATAAGCTTTGCTCCAACCCTCTAGTACAATTAATCTTTCTCTTAATTCTGGATAATTGAAAAATGTAGGCATTTCTTTGCCATCAAAAATTTGTCTACTGTAAATTTCATCACTTAATATTGTTACATGCGGATGTTTTTTAAGACCTTCTGCCAAAACATCGATATCTGATTTCTCAACGAAACTTCCTGTTGGATTATTAGGGTTAATTAATATTAACAAACGGGTTTTGTTTGTTATCAAAGATAATATTTTTTCAGGATTAAATTTTAAATCCTTATCTTCGGTTAAATCATAAGGAACTGGAGTTGAACCAGTATAATTTATCATAGATTCATAAATTGGAAAAGCTGGAGTGGGGTGAATTATTTCAGCTCCTGGTTCACCAAAACATTGGATTGCATAGCTCATTGTTGGTTTTCCACCTGGCATAATTAAAATTCTTTCAAAATCTACATCAACGGTATAACGTTTTTTAATCCATCTTGTTACTGCTTGTCTGCACTCAGGAATTCCATTGGACATTACATATCCGTGATGACCATCGTCTAATGCTTTTTTTGCTGCTTCAACAACATGCTTTGGTGTTTTGAAATCAGGTTGACCTAAACCTAAATGTATCATGGGGTTTCCTTTAGCCTCTAATGCCTTAGCTTCAGCTAAAACTGAAAATGCTGTTTCTGTTCCTAGTTTTTCTAGATTTTTTGCAAGTTTCATTTAATTAAACCTTTCTTATTTTCTATAAATTAATTTTGATCTATTTAATTCTTTTAAATTTTTACAACCCATCAATACCATATTTCTATTAATTTCATCATGCATATTTTGCAATAGACGTTCAACACCTTGTTGGCCACCTGCGGCCAAAGAGAACAGAAATATTTTCCCAAAACTACATGCTTTAGCTCCAGCAGCTAAAGCTTTTAAAACATGAGTTCCTCTTCTAACACCACCGTCTAGGATAATCTCAAGCTTATCACCTACAGCATCTGAAATTGCCTTTACTTGATCAAAAGGAGATCTAGAACCATCTAATTGACGTCCTCCATGATTTGATATCATTATTGCCGTACATCCAATATCTATTGCTTTTCTTGCATCATCAACCGACATAACGCCCTTAAGAGCAAATGGACCATTCCATTTTTTTGCACAATATTCTGCATCCTTCCAGCCCATAGCAGGATCATACTGTTCATTAATATATTCAATTACTGACTTAGATATATTTGTTCCTTTATCTGTTTTTTTTTTAACATTTGAAAGTTCAAATTTTTTACCAGCTAGATAGTTAAACACCCAACCTGGTCGCATTGCAAAACTCATTAAGCTTTGAAGAGTGAGTTTTGGTGGAGTAGTAAATCCTGTTCTATGATCTTTTTCTCTATTACCTGCAACTAAAGTATCTACAGTTAAACACATGGCATCAAAACCAGATCTTTTAGATCTGTCTATTAAATCATCAGAAATTGATCTATCTTTATGAACATAAAGCTGAAATAATTTTGGACCGCTTGAAATATTTGCCACTTCTTCAATAGTATTATTTCCCATAGATGACATGCTATAAAAAGTATTAAATTTTTCAGCAGCTTTAGCAGAAGCTTTGTCTCCATCTGGATGGTATAATCTCTGCATCGCTGCAGGAGAAAGAAAAACTGGCATATCAATTTTTCTTCCAAACAAAGTAGTTGATAAATCAGGTTTACCAACACTAGCAAGAATATTGGGGACTAAATCACAATCATTAAATGACTCAGTATTTCTTCTTAATGTTGATTCGTCGTCTGCACCTCCATCAATATAATGAAAGATTGGTGATGGTAATTTTTTTTTTGCTAGTTTTCTAAAGTCTTCAAAATTATGACAATTTTTCAAACTCATTATCTTCTAAATCTTAGATTATCTCTATTGAGTTCACTAATTTTTGTACAGCCCATTAATTTCATATCTCTTACTAATTCTTCCTTATACTTTTCTATAGCTCTCTCAACGCCAGCTTGCCCTCCAGCAGCAAGAGCATAAAGATATAATCTTCCACCAGAACATGCTTTAGCACCTAATGATAACGCTTTAAGCATATGAGTACCTCTATGAATTCCACCTTCACAAATCACATCCAGCTTATCACCAACAGCATCAACAATTTCTGCAAGTTGATCAAATGGAGATCTTGATCCATCAAGTTGTCTTCCACCATGATTTGAAACCATTATACCTGTACATCCAATATCAACTGCTCTTTTAGCATCTTCAACACTCATCACTCCTTTCAGTGCAAAATGACCACCCCATTGAGAACAAAGTTTTTCAGCATCTTTCCAATTCATGGACTGATCTAGCATAGTTGAAAAATAATTTCCGATTGAAGTATTAGTGTCAGTACCCTCTTTCACATAATCTTGAAGGTGAGGTAATTCAAACTTACCTTTTGTTAAATAATTTATTCCCCACATTGGCTTTGTTGCAAAACTAAATAAACTAGATAAAGTTAATTTAGGGGGGGATGTAAAACCTGTTCTTAAATCTCTTTCACGGTTTCCTCCTGTAATTGTATCTACTGTTAAAGCCATAACATCGAATTTAGCTGCTTTTGCCCTTTCTAAACAAGAGTCATTTAAACCTCTATCCTTATGGAAATAAAACTGAAACATCTTTGGAGTATCAATCATAGAAGATATTTCCTCTACACTCACAGTAGCTAAAGCTGAAACACCAAACATTGTATTGAATTTTTGGGCTGCTTTTCCTACAGCTCTTTCTCCTTCATAATGAAAAAGTCTTTGAAGGGCAGTTGGTGCAAGATAAAATGGTAAATCCAATTTTTTTCCAAATATTGTGGTTGATAAATCAACATTCTCTACTCCTCTCAAAACATTTGGAACTAAATCTACATCATCAAAAGAACTTGTATTTCTAGCATAGGTGATTTCATCATCTGCTGCACCATCAATATAATGAAAAATTGGTGAAGGTAATTTTTGCCTTGCTAGTTTTCTAAAATCACTAAAGTTGTGACAATCCTTTAAATTCATAAACTTTATCTATTTAAAATTTCTTAAGAAAATTAAATGTATAACTATTTGCGCCTGGATTTTTATCTCCTAAGCTCGCATTTGAAATATGATTATACGACATACCTAGACTACTATTTTTACTAATATCAAATGACGCTTGAATTTCAGTTTTAAATTCTAAGATATGTCCAAGATCTTTTCCATCACCCTCTCCATAAAGTCCTGGTGCAAAACTTGGTGTTAAATTTAATTTACCTAAATCAAAATTCCACTCAACTCCACTATAAACATAAACTGCAGAATTTTCAGTAAAAAATCCACCTGTTATTGGTGATAGAATTCCTGCAAATGTTTTTCTTTTTAAATCTTCATTTTGATGTTGAAATCCAAATAACATAGCTTTCTGTCCATTATCACTATAATCAAACATGCCTGTATAAAAATTAAGTTGTGTATTTTTATTATTTTTTTTTTCTTCAGCGAAACTTAAACTTAAATAAAATAAGCTAAATAATATTGCAATTATTGAAATAATTTTTTTCATTATTTGGAAGATATACTCAGAAGGATATTTTTAAAAGTTTTTATTAATACCTATTAATGTTAATTTTCTTCTTTTTTTTAATCAATTTTGTGAAAATATAAAAGCCACCTGCGATAAATAGCGCGTAGGGCAATATCCAAAGAATAAAATTATTAATATTCAATTCTGGTTTATACACAATCCATTCACCATATCTACTTTTTAAAAATTGATAAATTTCTTCTTCATTCAATCCTTCTTCTAACTTTGCAGAAATTAAATTTTTAATATTTATTGCAAAATCAGAATTAGATTCATCTATTGACTGTCCTTGACAAACTATACATCTTATATTTTTTGAAATTTGTTTATGTAAATCTAAATTATTGTTTTTAGAATAAACATAATTATAATTAAATATAATATTAAAAACTATAAATAAAACTAATTTAATTTTCATTTTTATAATTTATTTTTTTTAAAATTTTTTTATAATCACTGTTTTTAAGTGGGCCAACAAATTTTAATTCAATTATTTTTTTTTCATTAATCAAAAAAGTTTCAGGAACCCCGTAAGCTCCTAAGCTAATTGAAACAGAACCATTATTATCTATTAAAACTTTATTATAAGGATTACCACTTTTATTTAAAAATTTTAATGCATTTTCTTTTTTATCTTTAAAATTTAACCCTACTAACTCCAAATTATGATCATTCGATAATTTAATTAAAATTGGATGCTCTTCTCTACATGGTCCACACCATGAAGCCCATATATTAAGAAGATAATATTTTTTTTCATTAAATATTTCATTTTTAGTAAAATATTTATTTTTATCGTCAAATGACTCTGCTGTAAAATCGGGTAAACTTCTACCAATTAATTTATCAGGAACAAATATTTTTGTTGTATTTAAACTTTTAAAAAAAATTGATCCTAAAAAAAATAGTAATAAAAATATTACTAAAAAAAATAAAAATCTTATTATATTTTCTCTACTTTTTAAAAACACGTAATAATCCTCCAAATGCCATCACTAAAGCAGAAATCCAAATCCATAACATCATAAATTTTTTTTGGAATCTAATATTATAATATTCTCCTCCTTGAATATTGCTCATAGTAATATAATTATCATAAAAAAAATTATTCTTAATACTAGCTTCACTTGTTATCATTGGTGGGTTTTCATAAATTCTTATTTCAGGATTTAAATAAATTATATCATTTTTAATGTCTTTTAAAATAAACTTTCCTATTACACTATTATAATTTTTTTCTACTTTTCCAGAAATATTTTGAAAGACTAATTCATATTTTTTAAACTTGTAACTATCTCCGACCTTTAAATTTGTATCTATTTCTATAGAAAAAATATTGTTCAATGAAATACTAATTATTAAAATTGCAAAACCTAAATGTGAAATAATTTTTGAAATATTTCTAATTTTACTTTTAATAAAAAACTCTTTTAATTCATTTAATAATGAAAGTAATAAAAAAATTCCTAAAATAAATATTGATAAACTAAGTATATTTTTTTTATCAAAATAAAAAAACATTGGGGAAAATATGATTATAATTACTAAAAGATGAAGTAATTTTTTTTTAATAATAGATTTATTTTCTGTATTAATCCAATTCATCCTTGGCCCAATGGACATAAATATTAAAAATGGTATTAAAAATGGGATAATCAAAATATTAAAAAACGGTGGTCCGACAGAAATCTTGCTATTATTTAATATTTCTAAAATTAGTGGATAAATAGTTCCAATTAAAACTACGACTAAGAAAAAAATCATAAACCAATTATTTATTAGAATTGAAGTTTCTCTGCTAAACAAAAAAAATCTAGTAGTTTCTTTCTTTTCTGGTTGAAATAAATAAAAAATGATTAATGAAAAAAAAGCTAATATAGATAAAAAAATTAATATATATAATCCCCGAGCTGGATCATTGGCAAAAGTATGTATGGAATTTAAGATTCCAGATCTTACCAAAAATGTTCCATTCATACTTAATGTAAAACTGATTATTGCTAATATTAAAGTCCACGAATGAAATGTTTCTCTTTTTTCAAGTATTATTATCGAGTGTAACAAAGCTGTCAAAGTAAGCCATGGCATCAATGAAACATTTTCAACTGGATCCCAAAACCAAAATCCACCCCATCCTAATTCATAATACGCCCAAAATGATCCAAGCATAATTCCGATAGTCAAAAAAATCCAAGAAATCATTATCCAAATTTTAATTGAACTTGCCCAAATTTTATTAACATATTTTTCAATCATTGCTGCGAGCGCTGAAGAAAAAACAATTGACGATCCAACATAACCTAAATACAAAATTGGAGGATGGATAGCTAATGCAGGATCTTGTAAAATTGGATTTAAACCTAAACCTTCAAGTGGAACTGGGTATAAACTTAAAAAAGGATTTGATGTTTTAATTATAAATACTAAAAAACCGATAATTATTAAATTTTGAAATAAAATAGTTAACAAACGATATTTTTTTAAATCATTTCTAGATTGGATAAGAAAAAAGAAAGAAAATAAAGATAAAACTAATAACCAAAGAAGTAAGCTTCCTTCATGATTTCCCCAAGTGCCTGATATTTTATAAAACAAAGGCTTTGTTGTATGTGAATTTTGGTAAACAGAAACTAAAGAAAAATCAGAATTTACAAATGAAAAAATAAGAAAAAAAAAACTAAATAAAATTGTTATTAGTTGTAAAAAAGTAAAAGTATAAATTTTTATACTAATAATATCTGAGACTGATTTATAATTAAAATAAATTAAATAAATTAAATAAATTGAAAAAATCAATGAAGATACAAGAAGTAAAAATCCTATCTGTCCTAATATCATTTATTATTATTTAAATTATTATCATTTGGTGGCATATAATTTTCATCATGCTTAGCTAATATTTTACTAGCTATAAAATAGTTATTATCCCTTAAAATGCCTTCTGCAACAACACCCTTACCTTCAGAAAATAAATTTGGTATTGAGCCTGAATAGGTAACATTTATTTCATTTTTAAAATCTGTTATAGTAAAACTTATATAATCAGAATATGATTTAATTGAATTATTTTTAACCATACCCCCAATTCTAATTTTTTTTTTTATTTCTAATTCACTAATATTTTTTACCTCACTTGGAGATTTAAAATATACAACGTTTTCCTCTAAAGCTTTAAAGATAATATAAGTTGTTAAAATCAATGAAAATAACAATAAACAAATAAAAAGTATTCTTGAATTTACTTTTTTTCCAAACATATTTTATGGAAAATTAAAAATTGTAATTAGGACTATTTACAAGAATTTCTTTATTAATTTTTTTTGCCTTAACTGTTGCAAGTTTTTTTTCTGATAAATTATAAAATTTATTAGCAAAGTTAGCTTGTTCTTTTACAAGTTGAGCTTTAATTATCAAATATAAGCTTAAGAAAGAAAACATAGTAAACAAAAAAGCAGACCATACATAAATGCCATGTCCATCCATTATAAACAGTTGATTAATCATAATCTTTCTAGTCCTTTTTTTTTAAATTTAATAACCTCAACTTTATATTTCATTAAAAATATTAGTAAAGTAAATAATATAAATGCAAACGTCATTATTAATAATGGTAATAACATTGAAGGATGGATACTAGATTCAGACAAAATTTTCACTGTACTATTTTGATGCAGGGTATTCCACCATTCTACAGAAAATTTTATTATAGGTAAATTTATCATACCAATAATAGCAATAATTGAACTTATTTTTTCTTTATTACTATTCTTTTCAAATACATTCCAAGTCAAAATATATAATATATAAAATATACAAAGTAATAACATTGAAGTAATTCTTGCATCCCATGCCCACCATGTACCCCATGTTGGTTTGCCCCAGATTGATCCAGTAACTAGAGCAATTATACATAGAACTAAACCTGATGGAGCAAAACTTTTAGCTATTAAAGAAAAATTTTTATTTTTAAAAATAAAATTAAATAATGATAAAAATCCAATTGATCCAAATGTACCTAATGAAATCCAGGCTGCAGGAACATGTACATACATTATTCTTACAGAATGTCCCTGAATGTAATCTTTGGGTGATAAATATAGTGCTTCAACTAAACCAATAATTAAAACAAAAATAAATAAAATAAATAAAATTTTAAATATACTATTAATAATTGGAAACACTGTGCTTGGGTTAATATTTTTAAACATTTTAAAGTATTATATCTTGAAATTATATTAGATGAAAATTTTTAAGTTTAGCCTAATTAAATGTTTGAGGGAGATAAAGAAAATTCACTTAATTAGGCTATTATAATTTTTAATAAACTAGTATGACTAAGTTGTGTATTAAGTTTGTTTAAAAAATGGCAGTATTAGTTTGATAGCTTAAAATACCCCATCCCTTTTTTTCCTGAAAAAATTTCATTTAAAAGTGGATGTTTTATTGGTTCGTCAGAATCGTCAACGATCAAGTTTTGTTCAGAAACATAGGCTTCATAAGTAATTTCATCATTTTCAGCCAACAAATGATAAAATGGTTGATCTTTTCTTGGTCTTACATTTTTTGGAATAGATTGATACCAATCCTCTGAATTATTAAATTTAAAATCAACATCATAAATAACACCTCTAAAATCAAAGTGTTTGTGTTTTACAACATCGCCTATTGAAAATTTTGCAGTATTTGAACTCATTTATATTATTAAAATAAATATATTTTAAAAAAAATCAATAAAAATTATTTAAATTTTTATTAATATGTTAATATCTTTTTTGTGAATAGACCTCTCCTAAAGTTTATAACTGACTTCGGACCTCTGCTTATTTTTTTCATTATTTATTATAAAGGTGATAAAAATCTTACTTTAGCAATACCTCCTTTTATAATTGCGACACTATTAGCTCTTATAATTGCATACATTATAGAAAAAAAAATAGCATTTATTCCTTTAATAGGAGGAATTTTAATTACTTTTTTTGGAGGACTAACAATATATTTTGATAATCCTATTTTTTTATATATGAAGCCAACTATAATCAATATACTATTTGGCTTAGGTTTAATTTTTGGAAAATTCTTCTCTAAAGAACCTTTATTAAAAAAATTTTTAGGTAGTTCTATTAAGTTAGAAAACGAGGGATGGGAAAAGTTAAGTATAAGATGGATTCTTTTCTTTTTCTTTTTAGCAATATTAAATGAATTTGTTTGGAGAACTCAGAGTGAAGAATTTTGGGTAAACTTTAAAGTCTGGGGCTTGTTACCAATCACTTTTATTTTTACAGCTTTTCAAATTAAATTAATTAACAAATATAAAATTATATAAATTATGAGTAAGTTAAAACTTATTATTGATAATTCTCACCAAGATTTTGAAGAAAAAGAATATTTTTTTAATAAGAATGAACTTAAAATTATATTAAATTTATATGCAAAAATGGTTTCTCAAGGCTTTTGGAAAGATTACAGTTTTAGCGTTACTAAAAAAAAAGTAAGTTTCTCTATATATAGAAGAGCTTCAGAAAGACCTATATTAAATATTTGTAAAAACTTTAAACCAAATAATTATAATTTAAAATATTATATAGCCGATACCCAAGGTAATATTTTATCTATGTCAAAAAATATAGAACATCTGATTAATAAAGTCAGATGGAATAAATATAAAATTGTAAATTAGTTTTTATCTTCTTTGTCCAAAAAGTCTTAAAAGCATTATAAATAAATTTATAAAGTCCAAGTAAAGAGTTAAAGCTCCCATTACAGCTTTTTTACCTATTAATTCTCCGGTATCGCTTGATGTATACATATTTTTAATTTTTTGAGTATCATAAGCTGTAAGTCCTACAAATATTAGGACCCCTAAAATAGAAATCACAAAATGCATCATCGTAGATTTCAAAAATAAATTAACTAATGACGCTATAATAATCCCAATTAATCCCATCATTAAAAAAGATCCTAATTTAGTTAGATCTCTTTTAGTTGTATAACCATAAATACTCATTGCACCAAAAGTACCAGCTGTAATAAAAAAAACTCTTGTTATACTCATCCCTGTATAAATTAAAAATATAGAAGATAAAGATAATCCCATAAGACTTGCAAATACCCAAAATGTACTCTGTGCTTTTGCGGCACTCATTTTGTTAATTCCAAAACTCATATATAAGACTACTCCTAGAGGAGCTAACATAACTATCCACTTTAAACCGGAAAGATAAAGAGCATTTCCTATTTGGGTTAATGCTGTAATAGAACCATTTGCATCTGTTACTACAGACATTTTGAATGATAAAAGAGCCACAAGTCCAGTTAGTAAAATTCCGGAAGCCATATAATTATAAACTTTTAACATATAGGCTCTTAAGCCCTCATCCATTACTACTGTTGACTGCTGAGCTTCTTTAACTTTATTTAGTATATTTTGCTTATTAAATTCCATGACTTATATATAATAGTTTTTTACTATTTATTCAAGATGTCTTACAAACTTTAAAAAATATTTAATATTTTATGAATTACAAAAAATTAGGAAATACAGATCTTGATGTAAGCACAATTTGTCTTGGAACAATGACTTGGGGTGAACAAAACACTCAAGAGGAAGGTTTCGAGCAAATGGATTTTTCCCTAGATCAAGGAGTAAACTTCTGGGATACTGCAGAACTTTACTCTGTTCCACCTAGAGAAGAGACATTTGGTCATACAGAAAAAATTATAGGAAATTGGTTTAAAAAAACAAAAAAAAGAAACCAAGTAATACTTGCTACAAAAGTTGCTGGACCTATGCGCCCATATTTAAGAGGGGGAGGAAATCAATATGACAAGAAAAATATTACTGAAGCTTTAAATGGAAGTTTAAAGAGACTACAAACAGATTATATTGATTTATATCAATTACACTGGCCTGAAAGAAGTACAAATATGTTTGGTAGACTTGGTTATGAACATAATGACAAGGAAGAATGGAATAAGTTTGAAGATGTTTTGGAAAATTTAAAAAAGTTTATAGATGCTGGAAAAGTCAGATATGTAGGTTTGTCAAACGAAACTGCATGGGGAGCAAAAAAATATTTAGAAGTTTCAAATGAACTTAATCTTCCAAGGATGATGTCAATTCAAAACCCATATAATTTATTAAATAGAACTTATGAAGTTGGTCTAGCTGAAGTTTCTATAAGAGAAAAAATTGGATTACTGGCTTACTCACCACTTGCAAGTGGATATTTATCTGGAAAATATAGAGACGAAAAAATGCCGAAAAATTCAAGAGTTGCTTTAAATCCAGATTTTTGGTCAAGATACAAAAAACCAAATACTAATAAAGCTGTAGACTCTTATTTTGAAATAGCAAAAAAATATAATGTAGATTTAGCTCAAATGTCTTTAAAATTTTGTGAAATTCAATCATTTATGACTAGCGTTATTATCGGTGCAACAACCATGGAACAGTTGAAAACTGACATAGAAAGTGTAAATGTAAAATTATCAGATGAAATTATTAAAGAAATTAACAATGTTCAAAAAATATACCCTAATCCATGTCCTTAAAAAAAATTAAATATTTATTTATTGGTTTATTAATAATATTTTTTTCAAATATTACTTTCGCTAATGATAGTGTTAAAAGTATTGGAAAATTTAAAGATTGGGAGTCATTCTCATTAAAAGAAAATGAACAAAAAGTTTGTTTTGCACAATCAATACCTATTCTTCAATCTCCAAAAAATAGTGAAAGAACTTCAAGACTATTTGTAACATTTAGACCAGGAGATAAAATCAAAGATGAAATCAGTGTTACTGCAGGATACATTTTTAATAATAAAAATAAGGTTACAGCTAAGTCAGGAAAAAATATTTATAGATTTTCAACTGTTCAGGAAAATTTTGCATGGTTTCAGGAAAATAAAACAGAAAAAAAATTTATTAAAACTTTAAAAAAAGGTTCCAGGTTAATGGTTACAGGATACAATACACAAAATAGTCAAACTATAGATCATTACTCATTATTAGGTTTTACTAAAGCATACAATACAGCTAAAAAAAGTTGTAGTTAGAAATGAAAAGAAAAAAAATAGTCTTAGCCTATTCAGGTGGATTAGATACCTCAATAATTCTTAAATGGCTTCAAAAAAATTTTAATGCTGAAATCATCGCATATACAGCTGATATAGGACAAAAAATAAATAAAAATAAAATTATTAAAAATGCAAAAAGATTAGGAGTTAAAAATATTATTATCGAAAATCTAAGAAATATTTTTGTAAAAGAATATATTTATCCAATGATTAGGGGGCATGCAATTTATGAAGGTTCTTATCTACTTGGCACTTCTATTGCTAGACCTCTAATAGCTAAAAGACAGATAGCCATTGCAAAAAAATTTAAAGCTTATGCTGTTTCACATGGTTCTACAGGTAAAGGTAACGATCAAGTTAGATTTGAATTAGGTTATCACTATTTTGGACCAAAAATAAAAATTATTGCTCCATGGAGAATATGGAAATTAAATTCTAGAACTGATCTAATTAAATATGCAAAAAAAAATAATATTCAAATTCCAAAGGATAAAAAAGGAGCGCCACCTTTTTCTATAGATGATAATTTATATCATACATCTACAGAAGGTAAAATTTTAGAAAATCCAAAAAATGTGGCACCGGAATTTATCTTTCAAAGAACTATTTCACCAGAAAAAGCACCTAATAAAAAATCATTTGTTACAATTGGTTTTAAAAATGGAGACCCAATAAATATTAATGGTAAAAAACTATCTCCAGAAAATCTTTTGCAAAAACTAAATATACTTGCTGGTAAAAACGGAATAGGAAGAGTTGATTTGGTTGAAAATAGATTTATTGGAATTAAATCAAGAGGAGTTTACGAGACCCCTGGCGGGACTTTGTTAATGGTAGCTCACAGAGCTATAGAGTCTGTTACTCTAGATAAAGAAACAATGCATAAAAAAGATAAAATTATGCCTAAGTATGCTGAACTTATTTATAATGGATATTGGTATTCAAAAGATAGATTTAAACTTCAAAAAATAGTTGATTTAAAAAAAAATAAAGTGAACGGGTCAGTCAAACTTAAATTATATAAAGGAAATATTACAATTATTTCAAGACAAACTAAGAGCAACGCATACTCAATGAAAAAAGTTTCTTTTGAAGAAAATAAAACATTTAATAAATCAAATGTTGAAAAATTTATTAATTTTCATAAAAAAAAATTAAGATAAAAATCAAGAATTTATTTAAAAGAACATCTTTTCGAACAATATTTAACTCGATCCCAATTTAATCTCCATTTTTTTCTCCAAACAAATACTCTTTTACAAACTGGGCAGATTTTAAAAGGTAAATCCTGTTTTTTCATCTTAGTTGATTTTTATTTTTTAAAAATAAAAAATATGCAATTACTTCATAACCATAGTGAAACAAAAAAAATAAAGGTTTAATAGATAATATTTTTGCTAAAAAATTATATTTAGGAATTTTTGACCAAATTATAATAAAGGCTTTGGCTCCTCCTATCACTTTTCCATTATCAATTACGTGAAGCCTTCTCAGTAACTCTTTTTGTGATTTAGATGTTAATTTTAATGCCTCATCATTATTTGTAATATCAATCCATTCTAAATTATTATCAGCAATCTTTTTATAATGATTTATTTCTAGTTTACATACATTGCAGGAATTATTAAAAAAGACTTTAATTGCCATATGTGTTTTTATTTATAAATTTTTTAGCTTCTGACAATATTAATTTTTTTCTCTCTGATTTCATTTTATCAAAAACCCTTACCATCATTGAAAGTCTTGGATTTTTTAAAAAAAATTTTCTGTTTCTATTTATAAATCTCCAGTATAAACCATCCATTATGTTGCACCACTCACCTTTTTTAAAATCCATCATTTTTAAAATATAACTTGATCCACAAATATAAGGTTTTGTTGCAAATATTCCTCCATCGCTAAAAAGTCCCATGCCATAAACATTAGGTACCATTACCCAGTCAGAAGAATCTACAAACATTTCCATAAACCATTTATAAACATAAGTAGGTTTGACTTCACAAAGATTCATAATATTAGATAAAATCATTAGTCGTTCAATATGGTGTGACCATCCATATGTTAATGCATTTTTAATTGCATAATCTAATGGGGGTAGACCTGTATTTCCCTCATACCATGAAATATTCATTTTTCTATTTTGTTTAAAAAAATTTTTTGTCTCCATCTGCTCACTATAATTTTGATAAATTCCTCTCATAAACTCTCTCCATCCTATAACTTGCCTAATATACCCCTCTAGTGAATTAAGTTTAATTTTATTTTTTTTATGAAAGTCCAAAATTTTTTCAATAATAATATCAGGTGTAATTAATCCCAAATTTAAATAAGGACTTAAAGCACTATGAAATAAAATATTATCTTTTTGATCAACGGCATCTTCATAATCACCAAATAAATTGGACTTTTCTTTTATAAAAAAGTTCAATAATTTAATTACATTTTCATATTCTGTTACAAACCAAAAATTTTTTGTGCTTCCAGGATGCTTTAAAAACAACTTTTCAATAACTGGTTTAAGATTTTGTGTATGTTTAGTCTCGCTAATTTTTGGAAGTTTTGGAACAAAAATATCTTTCGGTAATTTATTTCTATTCTCATCATCAAAACTCCATTTATCACCAATAGGTGTTCCATCTGCACCCATTAATATTCCTGATTTTTTTCTTACTTCTTTATAAAATGTTGCCATAAAAGGCTTTTTTGATCTACTTAAATAATTCTTAAATTCATCTCTTGAATTTAAAAACATTGGACTTTGATTAATATTCCATTTTATTTTTAATTTACTAAAAAAACTTTTTAATTTCTTTTCAAAAAATTTATCTTCAACCTCAAAACTTGAAATTTCAGTAATTTTTTTTTGATTAATAATATTTTTTAGCTTATTAAAATATGTCTCTTTAAAATCTCTATCTTCAATTTTAGAATATACAATTTTGTATTTATTATTCTCAAGCTTATCTGCATATGATCTCATAGAAGATAGAAATAGCAGTATTTTTTGCTTATGATGCCTTTGATAGGTACAAAGTTCATAATCTTCAGCCATATAAAAAAAATGGTCCTTTTTGAAGCGATCTACATATTTTA
Organism: Candidatus Pelagibacterales bacterium; assembly: GCA_004213155.1. Taxonomy (GTDB): domain Bacteria; phylum Pseudomonadota; class Alphaproteobacteria; order Pelagibacterales; family Pelagibacteraceae; genus MED-G107. Next base: position 8,766 of record SHAN01000008.1, on the reverse strand, counting down.
ATGGAAATAACTGATTACCAAGTATAAAAAACAATTTCATAATTAAATATAACTAATTAAATATTATATGTCAGAAAAATATCTTATTTTTGGTGCGACAGGTTCTGTTGGTTCTAACTTAGCTGAACAGCTTAAAAATTCAGGCTATGACCCTCATCTTGTAGCTAGAAATGAAAATGAAGTTAAAACAATCTCTGATAAACTAGACTGTACTTATACTGTTGCAGATGTTTTAGAGGATGGTTTTATTGAAAAAATAAAGACAGATATAAACGATATTAAGGGGATTGCTTATTGTATAGGTTCTATTGATTTAAAGCCACTAAGAATGATTTCCGAACAAGATTTAAATAAATGTATGAAACTTAACCTTTATTCAGCTGTTGAGGCTATAAAGGGTTACCAAGAGAGTTTAAAAAAAAATAAAGGTTCAATAGTTTTATTCTCTACAGTAGCTGCTCAAAGAGGTTTTACTAATCATTCGATTATTGCGTCTGCGAAAGCTGCTGTTGAAGGATTAACAGTAACTCTGGCAGCTGAGTTTGCTCCAAATATTAGAGTTAATTGCATAGCTCCAAGTTTAACAAAATCTAAAATAGCAGAACCTATGTTAAAGAATACAACTATTGCAGAAGGTATAGCTAAAGCTCATCCTTTAAAAAGATTAGGTGAAGGAAAAGATTCTGCTGCGCTAGCAAAATTTTTAATTACAGATGAAAGCTCATGGGTAACAGGTCAAATTATTGCAGTTGATGGCGGTCGTTCTAAACTTTCTTAAAGTGAAAAGATTAATTTTATTTGTTTGCTTTTTATTTTTCTCAACAAATTCTTTCTCTCAAAATTTAAAATTTAATAAAATTATAGATTTGAAAGCTCCTTGGGGATCATCTTTTTTAAATGAAGACGAAATTATTATTACAGAGAAAAGTGGAAAAATAAAAATTATAAATATTAATTCAAAAGAAGTTTCAGTGATTGAACATAATCTTAATTTTTTAGAACACGGACAAGGTGGATTATTAGATATCTTGTATAAAAATAATAAACTTTGGATTTCTTATACAGAAAATAGAGAAAACCGGAAAACAAGTACATCGATTGCAAAAGCTTATTTTAACAAAAAAAAATTAATTTTTAAAAATATATTTCAAGCAAATCCACCGATAGAGTCTGGTTATCATTTTGGTTCTAGGTTAGCTATAAAAGATAATTATCTTTTTGCTTCTGTGGGTGAAAGAGGTGAAGGAATGATAGCACAAGATGCCTCAAAACATCCCGGAAGTATTATAAGAATTCATCTTGATGGAAATATTCCAAAAGATAACCCTAAATTTGAAGGTAAATCTGAATGGTTGCCTGAAATTTTTCAAATTGGTATTAGAAACCCACAGGGATTAACAGTTTCTCCATTTGACGGTAAAATTTATATTAGTAATCATGGAGCCAAAGGTGGTGATTGGTTTGGCGAAGTTAAAAAAGGTGAGAATTATGGATGGAAAATTTTAGGATGGGGAGGAAAAAATTACTCTGGAATTCCAATAGGTCCTAAGTGGAAACCAGGTTTTACAAAAGCAATTCAATATTGGGTGCCCTCAATAGCAACAAGTGCGATTACAATTTATAAAGGCCAAGAATTTAGTGAGTGGAATGGTCATGCATTAATTACATCTCTTAAAGAACAATCTTTAAGGAAATTAATTTTTGACGATTTATCAAATGTTAAACAAGAAATTATCTTTAAAAATAAAATTGGAAGAATTAGAGATATACAGATACATCCAAAAACTGGAAAAATTTTTTTTCTGAGTGAAGATGGTCTCTGGCTGATGGAAAAAAATTAGTTATAATTTAAAATTTTTTTTAGAGATTGAAATTCTCCGATTTTAAAGATTAAAGTATCCTCTTTTTTATAACCATAATTTTCTGCGTTATCTTTAAATCTTTTTCTAGGCTCCATAATTGGTTCTAGAGATAAAACAAAAGTCCCCCAATGCATACCAAGAACCTTTTTACTATTAAGATCCCTTGCAATACTTAATGCCTCTTCAGGATTAGTATGATAAGTGGATTTATCTTTGAAGGGAGCCATAGGATAAAAATTATATGCACCAATGTTAACTATTGTTAAGTCTATTGGACCATATTTTTTGCCTAAATCTTTATAAATATTTCCCACGCCAGTATCACATGCAAATAATATTTTTTTACCTTTATAATTAATTAGAAAATTTCCCCACAAAGTTTTGTTGGTGTCAGTTAAACTTCTTTTTGACCAATGAACTGCAGGCAAAAATGTAACATTTAAATCATCATTTACTTTAATCCCATCATACCAATCCATTTCATTTACATCTTTATATCTTTTAAAATATTTCCCTAGATTTAAGGGAACCATTACCTTTGCATCTTTATAAGGAAATCTTCTTATGGTCGTCATATCTTGATGGTCATAATGATTATGTGTTAATAAAAATAAATCTATTTTAGGAATTTCTCTAAGTTCTAGTGCTGGTTTGGTGAATCTTTTTGGTCCAAAAATTAAAGGTCCGGCATTTTTTGAAAAAACAGGATCTGTTATAATAGTTATGTTACCTAATTTAATTAAAAAAGTAGCATGACCAATCCATCCTATGTAATCATCATCCTTTAAGTTTTTAAAATCAGAGAGAACTATTTCTTTATCTAAAACATGATCAGAAGGAACCGTCATATCTAAGTTTTTCTTTTCTTTATTAAATTTCTTAAATGACCAATTGAAATTTTTACTTCTCTCTGGAGATCCTTCTGGATTTCTAAAAGTTCCATCTGGTAAATGATGATAAGGTTTATTTTCCATAGCTACTGACAAAGAGTTATAAACTAAAATTGAAAATAAAAAACTTATAATTTTTAACATATCTTTTATTTTAAGTTTTTGATCAACTTAATTTATTTTTTAAAATTTTATTTTTGATTATTTTTTCTTTTTATTTAAACCTAATTTATCACTATGTCTTAATCTAATTACAACTATCGCAATCGCTATTAACACTATAGCTACTGCCTCATAAACTAAAGCCATTGGATCTTGTTCTTTTCCTTGCAAAATAATAAATCTAGATAGTGCAGTAATAGCAATCAGCAAAGGAAGTGTTATCCTTATTGTTTGACTATCCCAAAAAACTCTAATCATTGCTAAAACTTCAAGATATAAAAACAGCAAAAGTAAATCTGCTAAACCAACAGTTTGATTAATAAACATATTTTTCAGCTCTAATACAATCGCTGTAATTGTACATATTAAAATAATTCCTAAAACTGCTAACTGTATTTGTTTTACAATATTTTTCATTTAGTTTGATCTTTTAAAACATTCTATAGTATTTTTTAACAAACATGCAATGGTCATTGGTCCCACACCACCAGGAACTGGCGTTATTGCTTTTGCAACTCTAGAAACTTCTTCAAATGCAACATCGCCAACGAGTCCTTTATCAGTTTTATTAATTCCTACATCAATTACTATTGCATCTTTTTTAACCCAATCTCCTTTTACAAGTTCTTTAATTCCAACTGCTGCAACAATAATATCTGCTGCCAAACATTCAGCTTTCAAATTTTTTGTTTTAGAATGGGTTATAGTAACAGTACAGTCTTCCTGTAAAAGTAGTTGAGCCATTGCTTTTCCATTTAAATTCGATCTTCCAATCATAACTGCTTTTTTTCCAGTTAAATTAGGTTCAACTTTTTTTATTAACAAATAACATCCAAGAGGCGTACAGGGAATTGAACCTTGATAACCTGAGGAAAGATTTCCAACATTCATTGGATGAAGTCCATCTACATCTTTACTTGGATCGATTGTTTCAATGACTTTTTGTTTATCTATATGTTTTGGCAAAGGTAGTTGAACCAAGATGCCTGATACTGTTTGATCTTTATTTAATTCTTCAATTTTCTCTAAAACAGTTTTTTCTTCAATTGCCTCAGGATACTTAATAACTTCAGATTTTAATCCTACTTCATTTGCTGATTTTTCTTTGTTACGAACATAAATTTGACTAGGTGCCATATCCCCAATTAAAATTACTGTAAGTCCTGGAACTTTATTAAATTTTTTTTTTAAACCTAAAACTTCTTGTTTTAGATCTTCCCTTAGTTTCGCTGCTTCTTTTTTTCCATCTATAAGTATCATATATATTATTTAAAAAATTATTGGTGCAATGTACAGCTTCATACACATTTCTATAAACCAAATCAATATAAGAAGAATTATAGGTGATATATCAAGTGAACCCAGATTTGGTAAAAAACTCCTTATTTTATTTAAAATAGGGTTAGTTAGCTTGTAAGTCATTTCTAAAATAGAATAAACGAATCTATTTTGAGTATTTAAAACATTAAATGCTATTAGCCAACTTATAACAACATTTGCTATTACAATATATGTATAGAGTTTTAATAGTTGAAGTACCAAATAATAAATTGCTATCATTTTTTTTCAACATAAATTGACTGACTTGGAAATGCAAATGATACACCATTTTTTTCTACAATTTTTTTTATTTCAATCGCAAGTCTTTCTTTTACCGAAAGCCATTCTTCCCAGCTGTCAGTTCTGGTAAAACAACGAACATACATATCAATAGAACTATCAGCAAACTTATCAACTCTAACAGCAACTCCTAACTTAGTATTATAATCGTCACTTTTATTAATATGTTCTTCGATTTCGTTTCTTACTTTTTTAAGTTGATCAACAGTTGTGTCATATTGAAGAGTTATAATCCAACTAATTAACCAATTTGTTGTTTGACTAACATTAACTACTGCATTTTCTGCAAACTGAAAATTTGGAATAATTGCCAAAGATTTATCAAACTTTCTTATTACAGTTGATCTGAAACCAATCTTTTCAACTATACCTTCAATTATACCTTCAACTAAAATCCAATCTCCAATTTTAAATCTTTTCTCAACTAAAACTAAAATTCCTGAAATTAAATTTTTAAATAAATCTTGTGCACCTAAGGCAACAGCTACACCAAATAATCCTAATCCTGCAATAATTGGCCCGATTTTTATTCCCCAGAGTTCGAGAACTGCTGCTAAACCTAAAATAAAAATTAAAATCTTAAGTGATTTAATTATCCAACCAATTAATTCTCGTGTTAAAACTTTACCTAATCCACTTAAAATATAAGAAATTGGTTCAATAATTTGATGAATTACCCAAAAAATAAAAATAGTTATTAAAGTTCTATTTATAGTATCAACTATAGCTCTACTGTCTTCTGAAAATGACATGTAATAGCTAGCAATAAAAAAACCAAGAACAATTGGTAAAAATCTAGCTGGGCCTTCCATTGCATAAACAAACGAGTCATCTAGTTTATTGGTTGTTTTTTTTGCAATATTTTCTAATCTTTTTATAATTACTTTGCTGATTATGCCTCTAAAAATTAAAAATATTAAAAATATACTTATACCAATTAGAATTTGAAATATGTCTACTCCAAGAATACCCTTATCCCAAACAGATAAAAATAATGATTTAAAATTATTTAATATTTCCATAATTAAATTTTATATAATAAAAATTCTTCCTCTCCAGGATTAAATATAAAAATTTTTTTCCATTTTAAGTTACTTAAAACCATTGAGGATTTTTCACTGATACACATTAAATTGCAATTAATCAAATAATCAAATAATGAATATTTTTTAATCAAATTTTTCAGGTTAATTGCACTTTTTTCTGAATAAATATAAATAATATCTGGTAAATTTGCTTTAATCTTCTCTTCAACTTTACTATCTATGTATTCTATAGGTTCTGCTGAATAGTTGATTACTCTATCAACACTATATCCAAGATTGATTAATAATTTATCTAGGTCAATTGTAATAGTTTCACTACTAAAATAAATTAGTTTTCCATTATTTTTTTCATGTGTTCTTAAAATTAATTCCTTTAGAGCTTCAACATTGCCACTTGCACTAATTGTATTTAAAAAACCCAAAGATCGAATTTTTTTTTCTGTTCTTTCACCAACGCAAAAACACAAAATATTTTTTGGTATATTTTTTATTTCTAAAAATTTAATTGCATTAGTGCTCGTAAATATTAATCCTTTATAGTTTAAAAAATTAATTTTTTCATAACAAATTTTTTTAATATTTAATAATGGCAAATGTGTAACTTCGTGTCCTAAAATTTTAAATTTAGAAATTATGTCTAAAGAGTCTTCATCAGGTCTTGTTATTATAATATGCATTATTTATTTATTTTATAACTATTTCCTGCTTGAGAAATTAAATTTTTACCTGCTTTGTGTCCAATAAGTCTTGCTTCATTTTTATTACCAACTATATCAAAAACAAATTTTTTTTTTCCATCAATTGAAAATAATTCACAATTTAAAAAAATTTTTTCATTTTTTATTAAAGCTAAACCTGCAACTGCAGTTTCACAATCGCCACCTAATACTTTTAACATTTCTCTTTCAGCACACGCGCATAAACTTGTTTCTTCATGATTTATATTTTTAATTATTTTATTAATTTTCATATCATCAATTCTACTTTGTATCGAAATTATACCTTGACCAACACTTGGTAAGATTTCATTAACAGAAAAAATTTGTGAAATTTTTTCTTCTTTTTTTAACATCTTAATTCCTGCAAAAGCTAATATAATTGCATGAAATTTATTTTCTTCTAATTTTTTAATTCGTGTATCTACATTACCTCTGATTAATTTTGTAATTAAATCATTTCTTAAATTTTTTAATTGGGCTTCTCTTCTAAATGAGGAAGTTCCTACTATAGAATTTTTATCAAGTTCTAAAAGATTTTTATTGTCTTTGCTAATTAATACTTCTCGTGGATCATTTCTTTCTAAATAAATATCTGCTTTTAAACCTTTTGTTTCAATAGATGGTAAATCTTTGAGAGCATGCACGGCTATATCAATATTTTTATTTAATAATTCACTTTCAATTTTTTTTGAAAAAAGACCTTTTCCACCTATTTCTGAAAGCCTTTGATTTTGATTTATATCACCATCTGTTTTAATTATTTTTATTTCTATCGATTCTTCGCTTAGTTCTTTATTATTAGTAATAATAGACTTTTTTGCTTTCTCTGCATAAAGTAAAGCTAATTTGCTTCCTCTTGATCCTATTATAATTTTTTTATTTTCCATAAGTAATAAATATAAATTTAATTTATATTGTTTTTTCTAAAATTAAAAAAATAAATAATGAAAAAAAATTTAACTTTTTTAGGTATAGAAACAAGTTGTGATGAAACAGCTGCTTCAATTGTAAGGGAAAATACTGAAGGACTTGGGGATATTCTATCAAATGTAGTTTCTAGCCAAGTTGATGAACATAAAGAATTTGGGGGTGTGGTTCCAGAATTAGCTGCAAGAGCACATATTGAAAAAATTGATTTAATAATAAATGAAGCAATAAAAAAAAGTAAGTTAAATTTAAATGATATAGACGGTATTGCTGCTACTGCAGGACCAGGGCTCATAGTTTGTCTAACGGTAGGGCTTGGAACAGCTAAAGCAATGGCATCTTCTCTTAATAAACCACTAATAGCAGTAAATCATTTGGAGGGTCATGCATTAAGTCCAAAAATAATAAATAAAATTTCATACCCTTATTTATTACTTTTAATTTCAGGAGGACATACTCAATTTTTAGAAGTCAAAGGAGTAGGTAAATATAAAAGATTAGGAACAACAATTGACGATGCTTTAGGTGAAGCTTTTGACAAAACTGCGAAGATGCTTGGAATAGAATTCCCTGGTGGTCCTAAAATTGAATCATATGCTAAAATGGGAGATGAAAATTATTTTAAACTTCCCAAACCAATAATAAATAAAGGAGGTTGTAATTTATCTTTTGCAGGATTAAAAACTGCTGTCCTTAAAATTTCTAAAAATATAAATTCTGAAAAAGATAAATTTAATTTAGCAGCTTCATTCCAAAAAACCGTTGAAGATATTCTTTGTGAAAAAACCAAAGTAGCTATGAAAATGTTTAGAGAAAATAATAATATTTTAAATAGTACCTTTGTAATTGCTGGTGGAGTAGCATCAAATGAAAGGATAAGAAATAAATTAAAAAATTTATCATTAAATCAAAATTTTAATCCAATATTTCCTCCAATAAACTTATGTAGTGATAATGCTGCTATGATAGCTTGGGTAGGTATCGAAAAAATGAAACTAAACTTAATTAATAAACTAGACTTTCCTGCTAAAGCAAGGTGGCCTCTTGATGAAAAAGCTCCTTTTTTAAAAGGAGCTGGAGTAAAATTATAAAAAAAATTTATATAAATTATGACGAAATCTTATTGGCTATTAAAACCAACACTTGCGATACATCAATAAGACTCTACCGACTCCCACTAAACTTTATCTTATTTTTACAATTAAAAATGTTGATTAAAGCTAATTATAATCAGCAAATGTGTAGTACGTAGTGTAGTACAATTTTATCAAATTTTTGCCACTATCAATCGTTATATTAATAATTGTTAAAGTTCGTATTCAGAATTTTAATAACTCCAAACATATGCAATTAGAACTATTTGATTATAGAAGAGATTCACTTTTTGAGACTGAAAACCAAATTGCTCATTACTACGATATATTAAAAGAAACAAAGGATGATATTAGTTATGCTGAACACATAAATCCAAAAAAAGGTTTTGTAATAGCTGGTATGGAATATGAAGAATATATAGACGTTAAAAAAGATAGGTTGAAAG
>SHAN01000007.1 GCA_004213155.1 Candidatus Pelagibacterales bacterium | reverse complement strand
AAAGCTTCAAAATCTTTTAATTGTTCAATGGTTTCTTCTTCATTTGAAAAATGATGACTAAAAATTGTAAACTCATATTTTCCAGATAGCTTTTTTAAATTTAAAAACTCTTGAGAAACATTTTGATAATCATCTAATATTGCAACCTTAATCATTTATTTTCTTTCTATTTGATAACATTATTCCTGATAAAATAAATATAGCGCCTAATACATGATAAAACATAAATTTTTCTTTAAATATAATCATTGCTAATATTGCTCCAAAAATTGGCATTAAATGTAAAAATACTCCAGCTCTATTTGCACCAATAATACTAATACCTTTTATCCAAAAAAGATAGGAAGCTATAGCTGGAAATAAAACAGCATAAGTTAATATTAAAAAAAATGGTAAACTGAAATTAAGTGGATTTCCAATTTTATTTTCAATAAAATATATTGGAACTAAAAAAATAAAGCCAAAAGAAATAATTACTTGTAGTAACGATATCTGAGAAAGTTTATATTTTTTCTTTTTTAACAATGCAGAATATGTAGCCCAAGAAAACATCGCAATTGTCATTGATAAATCTCCCTTATTAAAGTCTAAATTTTTAATTAAATCTAAATCTGTTTTAGTTATTATACAAAATACTCCTACTAAAGATAAAATTACTCCTATAATTTGGAAGCTATTAGTTTTTTCTATTCTTAAAATTGAGGATATTAAAATTATCATTACGGGAATAGTTGATATCATTAATATCCCACTTATAACTTGGGTATAATATAATGAATAATAAACAACTGAATTGAAAATTGTTATACCAGTGATTCCTAAAACTAAAAATAAACTAAAATTTTGTAAAATATATTTTTTATTTTGATAAATTTCTTTAAATGTAAAAGGAAATAAAATTATCCAAACAAAAAGCCATCTATAAAAATTAAGAGAGAATGGTGGTATTTCATAAAAACTTGCAGTTTTTCCAATGACAAAATTTCCGGACCAAAATAAAGCTGCTAATGTTAGTAATAAGTAAGCTAAATTATCTCTATTTTTTTTATTCACGAAAATCTTAAAGAACTATAGGGTTTTAAATCTAGGTTAGTATTTTCTTCAGCAATCATGCCTGATATAATTTTTCCAGAAATTGCACCCAATGTCCACCCTAAATGATGATGCCCAAAAGAGTAAAATACATTTTTATAATTTTTTGACGGACCTATTACTGGTAAATAATCTGGCAGAGTTGGCCTAAAACCTAGCCACTCATCATCGTGCTTTGGTAATCCATCTAATAAAAATTTAGCATTATTTACTAAGTTTTTTATTCTATTATTGCTCTTTGGATTTTTTAAACCTCCAAATTCAACAGTGCCAACAACCCTAAGTCCTTGCTCCATAGGAGTCATTCCAAAACCTCTGTTTGAAAATACAACAGGTCTTGAAATTAAATGGTCACAATTTTTAAAATTAATATGATATCCTCTTTCAGTATCTAAAGGAATTTTTTCATTTACTTGTTCGGTTAATTGTTTTGAAAAAGCTCCGCATGCAATTAAAATTTTATCAAATTTAAATTCACTTTCAGTTGTTTTGATAAGTGGTTTTTCATTAGAAAAATTAATAGTTTCAACATTATTTTTTTTAAACGTTCCACCTTTTTTTTTAAATAAATCAAATAATTTTAACCAAATTTTTCCAGGGTTTCTTGCATGTCTAGCTTTTTTATAAAAAACTCCTGCATGATAAATTTTTTTAATATTTGGTTCTAAATCATGAATCTCTTTTTTATTTAAAAGTTGCTGTTCTGCACCTATTTCATCTCTAATTTTAATCTCTAATTCTCTACTTTTAAGATTTTGGTCATTCCAAATATACATAATACCTTTTTTTTCTACTAATTGTGAGATATCAATTTCCTCAAACAATTCATCATAAGCTGGTATAGCTAAATCTAATATTTGGTGCATATATTTTGCTGTATGCATCATATTTTTTTTACTACAATTTTTTATAAATTGGTAAAACCAAGGAATCATCTTATGAATATAGTTCCATTTTAATGCAAGTGGTCCTGTAGAACTCATTAACATAGCAGGTACATCAGTAAGTACATCTGGTCTATTTAATGGAATAGAAGCATAAGGTGAGAAATGGCCTGCATTACCATATGATGCTGATACATTTCCAGGTTCATTATTGTCAAATAATGTAACTTGATATCCTTTTTTAATTAAAAATAATCCGCAGCAGACACCTTGAATTCCAGCGCCAATAATTCCTATATGAGATTTATAATTATTCATTATAAATCGAATATAATTTTTTTTTTATTGGATTAATAGTGACAAATTAAACAGCTTCTTTGCCAAGTATCTTTACTAATGTTGGCTTAAGATATTTTGATTTTTGCTGGTTTTCATCAGAATTTGTATTTTTATTAACTGCTACTTTTGTTTTTTTAATATATCCATCAACATCAGCACCCTGTTCAGTTTTTAAGTTTTCAAAGAAACTAATATTTCCTCTTACAACAGCATTACTAGATAGGATTATATTATTTGCTTCAATATTACCTTTTACTTGACCATCTATTTCGATAGTTGCTGCTCTTAAATTTCCATTAATAACAGCGGTATCTAAAATTTTAATGGATTGAGTTGTTATATCTCCATCAATTAGTCCGGCGATACTAATCATATTAGCGCCAGTTATATGACCTTCAATATGACAGCTTTCACTTATAAAGCTTTCATTATTTATATCATCAGAGCTTTCAAACATTAAATAATTTAATCATGAATCAAAGGTACATGTCAATAAATTAAATACTTAAAAATTGTTATAAAAGTTGATTAATTATAAGTTATAGAGAGATATTTAACTATTTCTTAAATATTTTCTGCCTTGATGAAATAATATGAGATTCTAATAAGTTCTTTAGTTCTTCTTTTCTAAGTTTTTTTTCTTTTTCATTATTTACATATGTAAATGCATGATCGGTTGCTGACTTACCTGTTTTCTTTTTCATTATTTCATTTGCGCCATATTGAAAACCTGCTTTATAAATATTACCTCCCGAAGCACCTACCGTTAATGCTGGGCCTAAAACGGCTGTTGTTTGTGCACAACTATTTAAAAATAAAGTTATAAATAATATAAATAAATAATTTCTCATATCTCCCACTTATTATTTTTACTTATAATTCTATTCAACTCAAGAGTGATTAAACAGCTAAATAGTGATCATTTTGAGTATTTTTTTAAATTATTTAAGCTATTAATTCTTTTTTGTAAATTCTACAACTCATAACAATACTTAAACCAATCATTGTAGAGAGCATAGATGACCCTCCATATGACATAATGGGAAGTGGAGAACCAACAATTGGCAACATTCCTAAAACCATGCTCATATTAATTATTATATATATAAAGATTGCAGAGGAAAAACCAAAACAATAAAGTTTAGCAAAATAACTTCGGCAATTAAAACCAATCATACCAATTCTAAAAATTAAAATTGCATATAAAATTAGTAAAGTAACAGAGCCAATAAAACCAAACTCTTCAGAGAAAAGTGTAAAAATAAAATCTGTATGTTTTTCTGGTAAAAATTCTAAATAACTTTGTGTTCCTTTTAAATAACCTTTTCCATATAAACCGCCTGAGCCAACTGCTATTTTTGACTGTATTATTTGATATCCTGCACCAAGTGGGTCTCTATCGGGATCAAAAAAAGTTAAAACTCTTAATTTTTGGTATGGTTTTAATAATGAAATTGCAAATGGTGTCATTACAAGTGCTAATAAAAAAGAATAAATAAAATATTTTAAATTTAGTCCTGATAACCACATTACAGAGACTCCTGTTCCAGCTATAAGAATTGATGTACCTAGGTCAGGTTGAGCTACTACTAAAAAAATTGGTAAAATTAATAGTACTATTGGTTGTATGATATTTTTAATACTATTTACTTCTGCAGTTTGTATTCTATGATAAAATTTTGCAAATGAAATAATAATAGCTATTTTCATTAATTCTGAAGGTTGTAAATTAAAAATATACAAATCAATCCATCTTTGAGATCCTGATGCAGTAACTCCAAAATAAAGAGCCCAAACTAACATTGTTAAAATAATAAAATAAAAAAGATAACCAATAGCATGCCAAATTTTAGTATTAACAAAAGATAGAGTTAAAAATAACATAAAAAAAATACCAAATCTCACAATATGACTTTTTGTGTGGTATAAGAGCTGACCACCATCAGTTGAATACATTGCAAAACTGCTTATGATACCCAATAACAAAACAACAAAAACTAATACAAAGTCAATTGATTTAACTTTTTCAAAAAAAGAACTGGAGTCTGTATTTAATCTTTCCCTTAACATTTAAATTAATTTACCTCTTGATAATCTTGTTTGTTCTCTTATTTCATGTCTATCAATAACTTTTTTAAAAAGTTTTTTTGCTAAAGGTGCTGCAGTTGAACTTCCTGAACCCCCATGTTCAATTAGAATGCTAAGAGAATATCTAGGATCTTTATAGGGACCAAAAGCAATGTATAAAGCGTGATCTCTATCAAGATATGGAATCTCTGATGTTTTTAAATCTGCCTCACGTTCACTTTCAGTAATTCTTTTTACCTGTGCTGTACCAGTTTTTCCTGCAAACTGATATTTTTTATTATCAATTCTTGAACCAAATGATGTACCTCTTGGTTCATTTGTAGATACAAACATTGCATCTTGTACAAATTTAATATTTTCTTGATTCCTATACATGGGTTGTAAAAAATCTACACTTTTATCTTCTAATGCTTCTTTACTGAATTTTAAATCTGGATTTAACAAATATTCATTTATTTTAAATCTTACTTGCTCATAAGAAATAGAACCATCATCTATTATTCTTGGTTTTATTTTAAAACCACCATTAGCAATATGTGCTGTCATTAAACATAATTGTAGTGGTGTAGTTTCAATATAACCTTGCCCTATACCAGTTATTAAGGTTTCTCCTAAAAGCCAATTTTTTCCTAAAACCCTTTTTTTCCAAAATGTATCAGGAACTATTCCATTTTTTTCTTCAAAATAAAAATCTTTTAAAATTTCACTTCCCAAACCATACTTTTTTGCAGTAATTGCGAGACGATCTACTCCTAAACGTCTTGCCAAATCATAAAAATAAATATCACATGATTGTTTAATTGCATTCTTTAAATCCATATATCCATGGCCTTTATCTTTCCAGCAATGATATTTTTGACCATAAAGCTCTATGTCTCCAGTACAATAAATTTTTTTCTTTGTGCTAGCGATATCAAATTCTAATGCTGATAGAGCTACTAATGGTTTAATCGTCGAGCCAGGTGAATAAAGTCCAGCAATAGACTTATTTATTAAAGGTTTTAAAGCATCTGATTTTATTTTTTTCCATTCTTCACTTTTAATACCATGTATAAAACTATTTGGATCAAATGTTGGTGATGAAGCTAAAACAATTACATCTCCAGTATAAATATCCATTACAGAAATAGAACCACTTTTGTCTTTTAATAATTCTTGAGCATATGACTGTAATTCAAGATCAATTGTTGTTATAAAATTTTTACCCTTTTTACCTTGGGCATAATCTAATTCTTTAATCCTTTTACCAAATGCATTAACTTCAAATCTTTTAACCCCATATTTGCCAATCAAATCTTTTTCTAAAGATTTTTCTAATCCTGTTTTACCAACACGCAGTCCTGGAACATGGTTTTCTTTAATAAATTGATACTTATTTATATCATTTTGGCTTGCTTCTCCTACATAACCTAATACATGAACTAAATCTTTTGCATATGGATAACTTCTGGCTAATGATAAAACTGGTTTAACTCCTGAGAGTTCATGTAAAAACAGATTGAGCTTTGAGAATTCTTTCCAACTTAAATTATCAGAAACAATTAATGTATCCCAAGGTTTTTGTTGAGATTTTTTTTTATAAATATTTTTAATTTCTTCATTGCTAAAATTAATTATATTTCTTAGTCTAACTATTAAATAATTAAAATCCTCTACTTGCTCAGGTATTATATGTAATTGAAACACTTGATCATTTGCAGCAATTGTTCTTCCAAAAAAATCTTCGATTATTCCTCTTTGTGGTGATATTTTCCATTCTCTTAGTCTATTTTTGTCAGATAAATTTTTATATTTACTTCCTTGTGAGATTTGTAGGCTAAATAATCTTCCAACGATTCCTGTTATAATTATTACTTTAGCCGCTGAAAGAATAAACATTCTTCGGCTAATAGTTTTAGTTTTACTGACACCACTTTCTCTTGAGCTAATCATTGCTTCTTGGATTTATTAAATTAAAAATTTGATTAAAAATTATTCCTACAAGAGGATATAAGCAAAATGTAAATATAGAACTTAATAGTAAATAATAATGATTTATTTCAATGTTAAAAAATATATTTAATATTGCATAATGGGTTGAATTAACAATTAAAACAGCTGGAATAAATGCAAGCCAGTCATTAATAAGTGATGATCGTAATGTTATATTTCTTATATAAGATGCTATTCCACAAAGAAATAAATAATCAATTGAACTAATTCCAATTGGAAAGCCTGTAACTATATCATTAATAATACCTGCTAAAAAAACAAGACCATAGCTCATCATTTCTGGTTTTTTTAAAACCCAAAAATAGATAACAACATAAACTAAATTAAAAGTAACAAGTTTCTTAGCATGAAAACTAAACGTAAAATCACCCAAAACTAAAAAAAACAATAATAAAACAGGAAAAAATCTTAGTATTAAATAAAAAAAATTTTTACTAAATAAGCTCATACTTAATTTTTTTCCTCTTCATATTTAATAATATTTACATAATTAAGCTGGTTAAGGTCTTCAAAAAATTCCACAAAAAAATTATCTTCTAATTTAATTATTTTACCAACTGGTATTCCTTCATTAAAAATTCCATCTGTACCAGAGGTGAAGACTAAATTTTCTACTTCTATCATGCTTTTTTTAGGTAAAAAAAGAAGGGTGCCAATGTTATTGCCTGCGCCACTTACAATAGCATTATCTCCACTAGGTTCAATTTTAACTGGAATTTTACTATTTAAGTCACTCAAAAGTAACACTCTTGATGACAAATAGTTTACCTCAACTATTCGTCCAATCATATTGCCTCTGTGCAAAACAGCCATTCCTTTTTTAAGATTAGTTTTTGTACCTTTATTTATAACAACTGATTTTAAAAAGGGACTTTTCTTATCTAATAAAACTTTTGCAACTATACTTTCTTTTTCTTGTTTTAAAGTATCTTTAATTGCATTTTTTAATTCTTTATTTTGTGTTTTTAGAAACTTACTTTCTCTTTTTTCTGTCTTAATTAAATTTAGCTCTTTTTTAATTTTTTCATAATTTTCATATAAAATAAAATGATCTTTAATAATTATAATACTACTATTAACTGATTTAAAAGGAAGAGAGGCTATAAAAGATCCTCTATAAATTAGATCTTTTGTAAAACTTCTAAATAAATCTATTGGTTTAAACTTAAAAAAATCTAAAGATAATAAAATAAATGATATAATAATTAATGCTAATAATGAAAATCTTTGAGCAGCTCCTTTTTTTAAAAAAGCTGATCTTACTGCAATTATAAAGTCATCACGACTTGTTTCCATCCCGGTTTACAATTAATACTCAGATAATATTGTAGAAAATATTTCTTCTTGCTCTAAAGCTTTTCCAGTTCCAATTGCAACACATGCTAATGGATCATCGGCTATTTGAACTGGAAGGCCAGTATCTTTTGCAATTAATTTATCAATATTTTTTAATAATGCTCCGCCCCCAGTTAGAGTAAGACCCATGTCTACTAAATCGGCTGATAATTCTGGTGGAGTATTTTCTAATGCATCCTTAATTCCTGCTAAAATTTGTTGAAGTATAGGACTTAAAGCCTCCATAGAATCTTCTTCTTTCAAACTAATTTCTTTTGGTGTTCCAGATCTTATATCTCTACCTTTTACTTGAAATGTATTTGTGCTTGTGGCTAACGCTGTTCCTATTTCTTTTTTAATTTTTTCAGCACTTGATTCACCAATAAGTAAATTATATTTTTTTCTCATATAATTAATCAATGCATGATCCATTGAATCTCCAGCTACTCTTAAAGAGTTTGAGTAAACTACACCTCCCAAAGACATTACCGCAATTTCAGTAGTTCCTCCTCCTATATCAACTACCATTGATCCTGTTGCTTCTTGAATTGGTAAATTTGCTCCAATGGCAGCTGCAATAGGTTCTTCAATTAATTGAACTTTTCTAGCTCCTGCTGCAAGAGCCGAATCTTGAATAGCTTTTCTTTCCACTGGCGTTGATCCTGTAGGAACACAAATTAAAATTCTAGGATTAGCAAAAGATTTTCTGTTGTGAACTTTCTTAATAAAATGTTTAATCATTTCTTCTGTAACTATAAAATCAGCTATTACTCCATCTTTCAGAGGACGAATTGCTGAAATATTTCCTGGAGTTCTTCCTAACATAGTTTTGGCTTCATCTCCTACTGCAAGAACTGATTTTTTGCCTTTATCTTCAACTACGGCAACTACGGAAGGTTCATTTAAAACTACACCTTTTCCCTTAAGAACTACTAATGTATTTGCGGTTCCAAGATCTATTGCCATGTCTGTTGACCAAATTTCACTAACTTTTCCAAACAAATTTTTCATCTATATTCCTTTCATTTTTTGATGTTCTTGCTCTTGCGGAGCTATTTTGGATCTTTTAATAATCATTTTATTTAAAGCTGCTAAATATGCATTTGCTGAAGCTACCATTGTATCTGTGTCTGCGGCTTGCCCAACAGTTGTTTTTCCATTTTCTTCAATCCGAACACTAACAGTTGCTTGAGCATCTGTTCCTTCTGTTACTGCATGAACTTGATATAATAAAAGTTTTACATCATGTGGATATAATTTTTTTATACATTTAAATGTAGCATCTACTGGACCATCTCCTGTTTCTGATGTTTTTTTAACTTCTCCATAAACATCTAAAGTCATTTCAGCACGTTGTGGCTCTCCTGTTCCAGCAAAAACTTTTAAAGATTTTAAATTAATAAGATTTTTATCTTGAACCATACTATCATCAACTAAAGCTGCAATATCCTCGTCATAAACTATTTTTTTCTTATCAGCTAAAATTTTAAATTTTCCAAAAGCAGTTTGGATTACATCATCAGTAACATCAACATAACCAAGGTCTGTTAATTTTTCTTTAAACGCATGTCTTCCTGAATGTTTTCCCATAACTAAAGAAGTTTGTTTAACACCAACACTTTCTGGTGTCATAATTTCATATGTATTTCTATTTTTAAGCATTCCATCTTGGTGAATTCCAGCTTCATGTGCAAAAGCATTTTTTCCAACGATAGCTTTATTAAATTGAACTGGAAAAGTAGCATTTGAAACAACTTTTGATGCTTTACTTAATAGTTCTGTTTTTATTCCAGTTGTATATGGCATTAAATCATTTCTAGTTTTGATTGCCATAACAATTTCCTCAAGGGCTGCATTCCCAGCTCTTTCACCAATTCCATTAATTGTACATTCAACTTGTCTTGCGCCAGCTTGAACACCAGCCAAAGAATTTGCAACAGCTAAACCTAGATCGTTGTGGCAATGAACCGATAAAACTGCTTTATCAATATTTGGGACTTTATTTTTTAATGTTGTAATAATTTTAGTAAATTCTGATGGAACTGTATAGCCAACTGTATCAGGAATATTAATTGTTCTAGCTCCACATTTAATTGCAAGTTCAACTGTTTTACACATATAATCCATATCAGTTCTTGTTCCGTCTTCGCACGACCATTCAACATCATCAGTAAAGTTTCTTGCATAAGTAACATGCTCTTTAATACTCTCGTAAACTTCTTCCGATGATTTATTTAATTTATGTTTCATATGAAGTGGACTTGTTGAAATAAAAGTATGTATTCTAAATCTTGGTGCACCTTTTAATGCTTCATGGCATGCATCAATATCTTTTTTTGAATGCCTTGATAGTCCAGCTGGTATAGAATTTTTCAAAATTTTACTTATTGCTGTTACTGCCTCAAAATCTCCTGGTGAAGCAATTGGAAACCCGGCCTCTATTATATCAATTCCCATCTCGTCAAAAATTCGAGAGATTTGAATTTTTTCTTCATGACTCATAGACGCTCCTGGTGATTGTTCACCATCACGCATAGTTGTATCAAATAATAAGACTCTGTTTTTATCAGTCATAACTAATATTTTTTGTAAATCTATAATACAATCTATAATAGAGAATGCAAAATATATTGTTAAATTTTTTATATATCAGAGACCATTTCAGGTTTTCAAGATTGATTAATTATAAATTGACTCAATTTTTGGCATTAAATGTAAAAGTTCTTTTGTGTATTCATGTTTAGGATTTGTAAATAGTTCTTCAGTATCAGAAATTTCACATAATTTACCATTACGAAGCACTCCAATTTGATCACACATTTGACGGACTACAGGTAAATCATGGCTTATAAATAAAATTGTTAAATTAAGTTGTTCTTGTAAATCTTTTAATAAATTTAAAATTTGAGCTTGGATACTTACATCTAAAGCAGAAGTTGGTTCATCGCATACAAGTAATCTTGGCTGTGTAGCAAGTGCTCTTGCTATTGATATTCTTTGCCTTTGCCCTCCAGAAAATTCGTGTGGAAATCTTATTGCTGATTGTTTTGAAAGTTCAACAGACTCTAATAAATCATTAATGTAATCATCCAAATCTTTGCTACTAATTGTTGGGTTATGAAGTTTTATTGGTTCTGCAATAATATCTTTGACTTTTAATCTTCCATTAAGCGAGGAATATGGATCTTGGAAAATCATTTGAATTTGTTTTCTAAAATTCATCATTTCTTTATTTTTTTTTATTTTAGTTATGCATACATTATCAAAAAATATTTCTCCAGAAGTTGGTTTAAATAAATTTACAATCATTCTTGCAATTGTTGATTTTCCACTTCCACTTTCACCAACTAAACCAAATGATTTTCCTTCTTTTATTTGAAATGTTACATCATCTACTGCCATAACAGAATTTTTTGATTTTTCTGTAAAAAAACTATCATGAAAAGTTTTTTTTAAATTTTCTACTTTAATTAAATCTTGAGAATAAATTTTTTTTTTACTCCATCTATTTAAAATTTTAATATTTTGATTTCCTTGAATTTTATTTTCCTTTTCTATTATTTTAAATCTTAAAATTTTTTTATTAGTTGGTGGTACCGAACTAACAAGACTTTTTGTATAAATTTGTGAAGGATTAGTTAATATTTGTTTTGTGGGTCCTATTTCTACTAAATTACCATTTTTCATAACAGCTACCCGATCTGTTGTTTCTGCAATTACTCCCATATCATGAGTTATTAATATTACTGCTAGATTACGTTCTTTTGTTAATTTTTTAATTAATTCAAGAATTTGAGATTGAATAGAAACATCTAAAGCAGTTGTTGGTTCGTCTGCAATCAGTAATTCTGGTTCACAACAAAGTGCAAGAGATATAACCACTCTTTGTCTCATACCACCAGAAAATTGATGTGGATAATTGTCAAATCTAACTTTTGCATCTTTTATACCTACTTCTTTTAATAAATTTATTGCCCTGTCTTTAGATTCAATTAAGTTTAATTTTAGATGAGTTTGTATAGTTTCAACTAATTGTTCGCCAACTGTTAATAAAGGATTAAGAGATGTTTGAGGGTCTTGAAAAATTAACCCAATTTTTTTTCCCCTATATTTAGCTATAGTTTCAAAATCTTTATGAAGATTTATTCCATCTAAAAGTATAGAGCCATTTGAAATTTTTCCAGGTTCATCAATAAGGTCAATTATTGCATTACCTACAGTACTTTTTCCTGAACCAGACTCTCCAACTAAGCCTAATATTTCTCCTTTATTTACTTCTATATTAATATTTTTAGCGGCATGAACTGTTTCTCGCCTCATTTCATAATTAATACTTAAATTATCAATTTTTAAAAAACTCATTAATTTAATTTTGGATTTAAGGTATCTCTCATCCAATCTCCTAATAGATTAATAGAAAATGCCAATACAACTAAAAAAATTGCTGGAAAAAACGTTATCCACCATTCACCTGAAAATAAAAAATCATTTCCAATTCTAATTAAAGTTCCTAAGGAAGGTGTTGTTGGTGGCACCCCAACACCTAAAAAACTTAAAGTAGACTCAGCTATAATTGCAAGCGCAAGTCCAATAGTTCCTATTACAAGTATAGGTCTTAATATATTTGGTAAAATATGTTTAAACATTATTAAAATATTTGAAACCCCTATAATCGTTGAAGCTGAAACATAATCTTTGTTTTTTTCAACTAAAGTTGCAGCTCTTGAAACTCTCGCAAACTGAGGCCATTCCGAAATTCCTATTGCAAAAATTAATACATAGATTGCCATTTCGTCATGAAGTTCTTTGGAAATAAGACCTCTGGCAATTCCGTCTACCAATAATGCCATTAAAATACTTGGTACCGTCAATTGAACATCAGTTATTCTCATAACTATCATTTCATATTTTCCTCCGAAATATCCAGCAGTCAAACCTAAAGCTACACCTAAAATTAAACTAAATAAAATTGCAGAAAAACCAACTATTAAAGAAATTCTAGAGCCATATAATATAGTTGATAACATATCTCTACCCTGTCCATCTGTACCTAATATAAATTTTGATACACCGTCTTGAGACCAAGATGGTGGTGTAAATGCATCCATTAAAGATAAACTTGATGGATCAAATGGGTTAAATGGTGCAACAAGTTCAACAAAAAAAGAACTAAAGAAAATAATTAATAAAATTATACTTGATATAATCGCAGTTGGAGATTTTATAAAACTAAAATATATATCACTGTCTTTAATTCTTTCTATAATTGACATATTCTTATTATCCATTTGCAGCTCCTGACTTAACTCTAATTCTTGGATCAATAAAATAATAAAGAATATCAACTATAAAGTTTATCATTACAAAAACAAAAGCAATGAAAACTAAATATGCAGACATTATTGGAATATCTACAAATTTAACTGCTTGAATGAAAAGGAATCCCATTCCAGGCCATTGAAAAACTGTTTCAGTTATAATTGAAAAAGCAACTAAGGTTCCAATATTAATTCCTGCAATTGTAATTACTGGGATTAAACCATTTTTTAATGCATGCTTGTAATGAATAGTCCTCTCATTTATTCCTCTAGCTCTTGCAAATTTAATATAATCCATTTGCAATATTTCCATCATTTCAGCTCTAACAAGTCTTATAATATAAGTCATTTGAAAAAGACTCAGAGTAACAGATGGTAAAATTATAGCTTTGAGACCTGAAATTGTTAAAAGGCCAGTTGTCCAAAACCCAAGTTCAATAACTTCACCCCTACCAAAGGATGGTAATACTCCTAAAATTACTGCAAAAAGATAAATAAAAAGTATTCCTATTACAAAAGTGGGCAAAGAGACACCTAACAATGAAATTGCTAAAATTAGATCACTTAAAAAACTTTTTCGGTTTATTCCAGTGTATACTCCCAATAACGTACCAGTTATCAAAGCAATTAGAGCAGAAACAAAAACCAGTTCTAATGTTGCTGGTAACCTTTCTGTTATTAACTCAGATACAGGTCTTCTTAATTGATAAGAAATTCCAAAATTTCCTTTAGATGCATTTCCTACAAATCTCATAAACTGTACTGGTATTGGATCATTTAACCCTAATGTTTCTCTTATTTCTTCTCTTTCAACATCAGATGTTTCCTCACCAACCATATTATGCACTGGATCACCAACAAAAGTAAAAAGTGAGAATGAAACAAAGGCTACAACTAGCATAACCATTATTGATTGAAACAATCGTTTAAAAAAATACTTTATCAAAATATGAAATTTTAATTTTGAGTATAAGCCCTTTTATAAATAAAAGGGCTTATATTTAATTTATTAATTTTTGCTCGAAAATCTGAACAAAGGTTCGTTATTAGGTCTGATTGGGACATTTACGCTTTTTGCAGATGCCCAAGAAATTACCTGGTGGTGTAAAGGAAGATATGAAATATCATCTTTTACAATTTTCCAAGCTTCTGCTATCGCAGCATTTCTTTTATCTAAATCAACTTCACCTTCCATAACTTTTATTAACTCGTCAACTCTAGCATTAGTAAAGTTAACTCTATTCCAGCTTGCGCCAGTATCATATAAGTAATGAAATACATAGTGACTATCTAAAGTAGGAACACCCCATCCAAGCATATAAAAATCTCCTTTTTTATTTTTTAGCTCTTTAAAGTGCTTACTTTTAGTTTGAGAATTTAAAGAAACGTTAACACCAATTTTTCCAAACATTCCAACTACAGCTGTACAGATTGCTTCATCATTTACATATCTATCGTTTGGACATCTTAGCTCAACATCAAAACCATTAGGATACCCAGCATCTGCTAATAGTTTTTTTGCAGCTTCTGGATCATATGGCAATCGTTTATCTAGTGCTTTCGTATAACCAGTTACCCCTGGAAATGTAATTATTCCCGCAGGTTCACTTAGGCCTCTCATAACTTTTTTCTTAATAGCCTCTATATCAATTGCTTGATAAAGAGCCTGTCTAACTTCCTTCTTTTTAAAAGGATTGTCACCAGTATTACCAGATCTAAGTTGATCAGCTCCTTGGTCCATACCTAAAAATATTGTACGCATCTGAGGTGTACTTTCAACTTTGTGTCCACCTGAACTTCCAATACGTCCTAAATCTTGAACCGGTGCGTCTGTTACAATATCAATTTCTCCAGATAATAATGCTGCAACTCTAGTTGCTGCATTTGCTATAGGAAGCAATTCAATTGAAGTAAGATTATGTTCAACGTTACCCCACCATTTACCATTTTTTTTAAAAACAGTTTTAGTGTTTGGCTCTCTTAAAGTTATTTTAAATGGACCTGTTCCCATTGCATTTGTAGACGCAAAAGTTTCCTGAGATGCATTCCAGTTTTGTGGAACAATTGAAAAGTTTTTTGTTGCCCATGCTTTTGACATTACAAATATATTTGATAATTGATTCAAAAGAATTGGATTTGGTTCTTTAGTTTTAATTTGAACTGTATACTTATCAATTGCTTTAACTGATGAAATAGAACTTATATATTCCTTAAAATCAGATGTAGGTTGTTTTGCTCTTAAAATACTAAAAACAACATCTTCAGAGGTCATAGGTGTACCATCTGAAAACTTTACGTCCTCTCTTAAAAAGAAATACCAAGTTGTTGGATTTACAGCTTTCCATTTTGTTGCAAGCTGAGGTCCTATAGACATATCTAAACCTCTTGTAACAAGTGCCTCATAAACTTGTCTTGATACCATCGTGGTAGGTCCTTCATTTTGAGCGTGAGGATCAAGTGTTAAACTATCACCTTGCATTGACCATTTAATTGTGTTCGCAGCCCAAGCTGAAGAAAAATTAAATACTAATAACAAAGTTAATAGTATTTTTGCTAAACTTTTGATTTTCATTATTTTCCCCTTCTTTTTTTTTGTAAAAGTATAGGTTAAATAATTTTATTTTTATAGTAGTAATTTCCTTGTAAAATTTAACTTTTATCGCTATCTACCAATTTTTTTTTACTTATCCAAGGCATCATAGCTCTAAGTTCGGCACCCACTTTTTCAACAGAGTGATCAGCTAAATCTTTTCTCGTTTTTAAGAAATTTTTTTGACCATTTTTACATTCATCCATCCACTCTTTGGTAAATTTACCAGACTGAATGTCAGCAAGCACTTCTTTCATTCTTTTTTTAGTTTCTTCTTTTTTTACAATCTTTGGTCCAGAAACATATTCTCCATATTCAGCAGTATTAGAAATTGAATAATTCATATTAGCAATTCCACCTTCATAAATTAAATCAACAATTAATTTTACTTCATGGACGGTTTCAAAATATGCCATTTCTGGTTCGTAACCTGCTTCAACCAAGGTTTCATAACCGCTCTTAATCAGTTCAACCAAACCTCCACATAAAACAGTTTGCTCTCCAAATAAATCTGTTTCTACTTCATCTTTAAAAGTTGTTTCTATAATACCTGATCTTCCACCTCCAACAGCTGAAGCATAAGACATGGCTAGATCTCTCGCTTTACCAGATCCATTTTGGTGGACTGCAAACAAACATGGAACTCCTCCACCTTTTTCATATTCACTTCTAACTAAATGTCCAGGCCCTTTAGGGGCAACCATAAATACATCTAAATCTTTTCTAGCTTTAATAAGATCATAATGAATGTTTAAACCATGAGCAAAAGCTACACTTGTTCCTTCTTTAACTCTTTGCTCGATATGATTTTTATAAATTGTTGCTTGTAGCTCATCTGGTGTTAATACCATAACAACATCTGCCCATGCAGCAGCATCTGATAAATTCATTACTTTCAAACCTTTTGATTCAGCTTTTGCTTTACTAGATGAACCTTCTCTTAAAGCAACAACAACCTCTTTAACTCCACTATCTTTTAAATTTAAAGCATGTGCATGACCTTGGCTACCATAACCAAAAATAGCAATTTTTTTTTCTTTAATTAAATTTACATCTGTATCTTTTTCATAAAACATTTTCATATACTTCTCCCCTATAATAATTATTTAAATATTTCTGCGCCTCTAGTCATTGCAACCGCTCCCGTTCTTGAGGCACTAACAAGACCAAGTGGTTTTAAATTTTTAGTCATTTTATCTATTTCTCTTCTTAAAGCTGTAACTTGAATTACTACAGATTTATTTGTTTTATCTAATATAACTGGATTATATTTTTTACAAGCATTTAAAGATTTTTTTATTTTTGCTTGATTTGCTACAATTTTTAATAAAGCCATTTCTTTAAATATTACTTTTTTATCTTCACGTTCAAAATCAGCAACTTTATGAACAGGAACTAGTTTTTTTAATTGTAATTTAATTTGTTCAATAACTTGGGGCGTTCCAGTTGTAACTATTGTTATTCGAGAAATATTTTGCTTATTATCAATTTCTGCTACTGCTAAAGACTCTATATTATATCCTCTTCCTGAAAATAATCCCACTACTCTAGCAAGAACTCCTGACTCATTATCTACCCATACTACTATTATATGTGTATCTAATTTTCCTAATTTACTGGGTGTGCTGTATGCAGATTTGGATTTCGTCATATTAAACTAAAGTCTTTCCTTTACCTGTTATTTTGTTTTCTTCTTGATCTTTAGGACCTAATAACATCTGATTATGGGGTTTTCCCGACGGTATCATTGGAAAACAATTTTCGTGAGGATCAACACAACAATCAAAAATTACAGGTTTGTCTACATCTATCATCTCTTGAATTTTTTCATCTAACTCACCTGGTGTTTTTGCTCTAATACCGACACAACCATATGCCTCTGCTAACTTAACAAAATCAGGAAGGGCTGCAGAATAACTTTCTGAATAATTTTTTTCGTGAAGTAATTCCTGCCACTGTCTAACCATTCCCATATATTGATTATTTAAAATAAATATTTTTATTGGTAAATTATATTGTACTGCTGTAGACATTTCTTGAATAGTCATTAAAACTGAAGCCTCACCTGCTATATCTACAACTAATTTTTTTGGGTGAGCTATTTGTACTCCTACTGCTGCAGGTAATCCATAACCCATAGTTCCAAGTCCTCCAGAAGTCATCCATCTGTTTGGTTTACTAAAAGGATAGTGTTGAGCTGCCCACATTTGATGTTGTCCAACTTCAGTTGTAATGTATGTATCTCTATTTTTTGTCAATTCATAAAGTCTTTGAACTGCATGTTGTGGTTTTATAATTTTATCACTATTAATATAGTCTAAAGATTTTTTAGTTCTCCATTTTTGGATTTTTTCCCACCAAGATGAAATTTTTTGTTTATTAGATTTTTCTAAATTTAAATTTTTATTTTTTAAGCTTTTTGTTGTTGAGCTAATAACTTCAGCAACATCACCAACAATTGCTAAATCAACTTTAACTATTTTATTAATTGAAGATGGGTCAATATCAATATGAACCTTTTTTGAATTTGGTGAAAACTCATCTATTTTTCCAGTGATACGATCATCAAATCTTGCTCCAATATTAATTAACAAATCACAATCATGCATTGCATTATTTGCCTCGTAAGTACCATGCATTCCTAACATTCCAATAAATTGACTATCATCTCCTGGAAATGCTCCAAGTCCTTGAAGTGTAGATGTTATTGGAAATCCCGTTATGTTTACAAGTTCTCTTAATAATTCACTTGCCTTTGGTCCAGAATTAATTACTCCGCCGCCGGTATAAAAAATTGGTTTTTTTGCTTTGATCATTAAATTAATTAATTGATCTATATCTTTTTGATTAAACTTTGTTTTTATTTTTCCATTTAATTTTTTTTCTTTTTTTGGTTTTGAATACTTTGTTTTTGCAAACTGAATATCTTTTGGGATATCTACTAATACAGGTCCTGGTCTTCCTGTTGTTGCTACTTCAAATGCTCTATGCATTATTTTTGGCAAGTCGTTTATATCTTTTACTAACCAATTGTGTTTTGTGCATGGTCTTGTTATTCCAGTAGTATCACATTCTTGAAATGCATCAGTTCCAATTAAATGAGTTGGAACTTGACCTGATATACAAACTAATGGAACAGAATCCATATAAGCATCTGTTAGTGCAGTAACAACATTTGTTGCTCCTGGTCCTGAAGTAACTAAAACAACTCCAGGCTTTCCAGATGATCTTGCATAACCTTCAGCTGCATGACCTGCTCCTTGTTCGTGTCGAACTAAAATATGTTTTATTTTTTTATGATTTTTTAATTCATCATAAATAGGTAAAACAGCACCTCCAGGATAACCAAAAATAAATTCAACATTTTGATCCTCTAGTGCTTTAAAAACTATTTCTGCTCCAGAAATTAATTTTGACATTTCTTCAATCTATCGGAGTTTACTTTTTGGTCAAGATTAAGAATTTATTTTAGAAACTTTTTTAATATTTCTTTATGATTATCAGAATTAACCCTAATCCATGATGGCATTTTGCCTCTCGCCCAGGTATTTTGGCGTTTTGCATACTGTCTTGTTCTGATTTTAACTCTATCCTTCATTTCTTCTAAAGAATTATTTTTATTTAATAAATTTATAATTTCGCTAATTCCAATTATTTTATTTGCACTTAGCTCTTTTTTGACCTTAAGTTTCAAAAAATTTGATACCTCTTTAACTATTCCTTCATTAAACATTTTTTCAGTTCTTATATTAATTCTATCCATTAATTTATTCCTATCCATATTAATAAAAAATTTTTTAAATAAATTTTCATCAAAACTTGATTTAGTATTTTTAAACCATTCGTATAAAGATTTTTTAGTATATTTTTTAACTTCATAAGCTCTTAAGGATCTATGTGAATCATTTTCAGAAATAAAATCTTTTACCAAAGGATCAAGTTTTAAAAGTTTTTTATAAAACTTTAATTGTCCAATCTTTTTGTGATCTTTTCTAATATTGTTTCTAAACTTTAATGGTATAGCTGGAATTTTCACCAAGCCATATAATAGTGAATTGAAATAAAGACCGGTTCCTCCAACTATAATAGGTATTTTTTTACGTTTTAAAATTTTCTTTATCTTCTTAGAGGCAAGCTCTAACCAATCACCAACTGAAAAATTTTTTTTGACTGATACTATTCCATACAAATGGTGTTTTATTTTTTTTTCATCATTTTTGCTTGGTCTTGAGGTAAGAATCCTAAATTCTTTATATACCTGCATACTATCTGCATTAATTATTTCCCCTTTTAATGATTTTGCCAAAGAAATTGCAACTTTAGATTTTCCTGATGCAGTTGGTCCAGCTAACAAAATAATTTTTAGCTTTCTATGCATGGGTAAATAATACTACTTTAATTTAACACCAATGTAACGTTTTTGATTTTGATTATTGTAAACAACAATTAACAAAGTTTCTTCATCTGACTTAAGAAGCTTTTCAACAATACTTTTTAAGGTATCAACACTAGTAATTTTTTTCTTTTGTGCTTCTACAATAATATTATTAACCTGAAGAAAGTTTAATGGACTGTCATTTTCAATATTTGTAATAACCAAACCTTTTATTTGGTTTGGTAATTTTCTTTGATCTATATCTTGTTTTTTTAATTTTCTTACTGATATTTTAAGTGAATTAATTCTTATATTTTTTTCTTCTTCTTTTTCTGGCTCAATATCTTTTTTAAATTCTTTCGATGACTCCAGTCGTCCTAAAATAAC
Organism: Candidatus Pelagibacterales bacterium; assembly: GCA_004213155.1. GTDB lineage: Bacteria > Pseudomonadota > Alphaproteobacteria > Pelagibacterales > Pelagibacteraceae > MED-G107. The sequence continues at coordinate 5,469 of SHAN01000007.1, read as the reverse complement.
TTTTTTAGAAATTAACTTTTGATCTCTCCAAACTTTAACTATTACTTCTTTTCCTACTTTTGTTTTTGCAACTATTTTTGGTAGAGTTTTCATTGTATCAACTTTAATGCCATCAAACTCAAGAATAATATCTCCAGCTTTAATGCCTGCTTTATCTGAAGGGCTTCCTTCTCCAACGCTTGCTACTAAGGCTCCCATTGGTTTTTCTAATTTTTCCACGTCTGCAATTTCTTTTGTTACTGTTTGTATTCTAACTCCAAGCCAACCTCTTTTAGTTTCACCAAATTCTATTAATTGTTTAATTACAGCTGATGCTGAGTTAGAAGGTATTGCAAATCCTATTCCTATTGATCCTGATTGTCCAAGTATAGCTGTATTGATTCCAATTACATCTCCATTTAAATCAAATAATGGACCACCAGAATTTCCCTGATTAATTGATGCATCAGTTTGGATATAATCTTCATATCTAGATAATCCAATTTCTCTATTTCTTGCAGAAATAATTCCTGCTGTAACAGTGCCACCTAAACCAAATGGATTACCTATTGCAATAACCCAATCACCTATTCTTGCTTTATCAGAATCTCCAAACTTAACGGGTAAAAATTTTTCTTTTGATATTATTTCTAATACTGCAATGTCTGATAATGGATCTGCACCTACTACTTTTGCCTTATATTCTTCATCTCCATTAACTCTCACATAAATATCTTCTGCCCCTTGAATAACGTGGTTATTAGTAATTACTAAGCCTTTTTTGTCAATTATAAAACCTGATCCTAATGATGTAGCCTTTCTTTCTTGAGGAGTATTGAACTCCTTAAACATATCTTCAAAAGGAGATCCTGGAGGAAATTGAAATGGAAATGAATTTGAATTAGTTTTTATTGTTTGTGTAGTAGAAATATTTACTACTGATGGCATTAATTTTTCAGCTAAATCAGCAAAAGAACCAGGTATCGCTGCTGCATTAGCTGGTAAATTAAATTTAATTACTATGAATAGAAGTAATGAAAAGAATTTTAAATTTTTATAAATCATATTAATTTTTAAAGTACCAAACTATTAAAAAGCCAATTATTGCAAATAATAAACCACCACTTCTTAATTGTTTAGTTTGGATTTTTTCAATCAATTTTAACATACTTTTCATCTTTGATGGAAACAAGGCATACAAAATACCTTCAAAAAATAATAATAGGCCAAAAGCAATTATAAGCTCTCGCATAACTTATTTAATTAATCTTTTTTTACTGTTCCAAAAAATTTAAAAAATTCACTATCAGGAGATAAAATTAATGAAGTATCTCCACCTATTAATGCTTTTTCATAAGCTTGCATAGCTCTATAAAAAGAGAAAAATTCTGGATCCCTGCCAAATGCCTCAGCAAAAATTTTATTTCTTTGTCCATCTCCTTCACCTTTCATAATTTCAGAGTCTTTGTTTGCATTAGCTAAAATTACTGAAACTTCTTTATCTGCTGTTGATGTAATTGTTACTGCCATTTCTGCACCTTTGGCTCTAAATTCTTTTGCTTCTCTTTCTCTTTCAGTCTGCATTCTTCTATAAATTGCTTCACTGTTTGCTTGAGGCAAATCTGCTCTTTTAATTCTCACATCAACAATTTGAATTCCAAAGTTTTCTGCTTCATTATTTACACCTTCTTGAATTAAAGCCATTTGTTTTGATCTATCTTGAGATAACAAAGTTTGTAATTCCTGTTGACCTAAAACGTTTCTTATTCTTGAATTTATAATTGTTGCTAATCTTGATCTTGCAACTCTTTCGTTTCCAACTGAAATATAAAATTTTAAAGGGTCTACAATTTTAAATCTTGCAAAAGCATCAACTATTAAACGTTTTTGGTCAGACGCTATCACCTCTTCTGGAGGTGTATCTAAGTTTAATATTCTTTTATCCAAAAATACAACGTTTTGTATAAATGGTATTTTAAAATTCAATCCTGGTTTTAAGATTATTTTCTTTGGATCTCCAAATTGTAAAACTATTGCTTGATTAATTTCTTTTACAACAAAGATTGAAAAATAACTTAAAACTGCAATAACAATTATTAAAGGTAATATAATTTTTCTCATATTAATTTGTTTTCTTTTTAATTTCTGGCAAAGGTAAATACGGTACCACCCCTGAGCCTGAGTTTTTATCAATTATTACTTTATCTATATCTGCCAAAACTCTTTCCATAGTTTCTAAATACATACGTTCTTGAGTAACTACTTTAGCTTTTGCATACTCATCATAAATTGAAATAAATCTGCTCGCTTCACCTTCCGCTTTTGCAACTACTTCTTTTTTATAAGCTTCTGCTGCTTGTAAAATTTTAGCTGCTTCCCCACGTGCTCTTGGGATAACATCGTTTGCATAAGCTTCAGCTTCATTCTTAGATCTTTCCATATCTGCTCTTGCAGCCTGCACATCTCTAAAAGCATCAATAACTTGATCTGGAGGATCTGCTTTTTGAGTTTGCACTTGTGTAATTTGAATTCCAGATTCATACTCGTCTAAGATATTTTGAATTATTTCTTGGGTATCGATTTCTATTTTTGATCTTCCTTCAGTTAAAATAGGTTGAATATCACTTCTTGCTATTACTTCTCTCATCGCTGTTTCTGATGCAGCTTTTACTGTTGCTGCAGGATCTTGTATTTTAAATAAAAACTTTCCAGCATCTTTTATTACCCAAAATACGGAAAAATCTATATTTACAATGTTTTCATCGCCAGTTAGCATTAAACTTTCTTCAGGAACATCTGCAACACCGCTTGAACCAAATCCTGAGTCTCTCTCTGATCTAAAACCAACATCCATTCTATTTACTTTTGTAACTTTTGGAGTCAAAACTGTTTCAACGGGATAAGGGAAATGATAATTTAAACCAGGCTGGGTTGTTTTGACAAATTTTCCAAATCTTAAAACAACTCCTTGCTCATCGGGCAGTACTCTATATAGACCACTAAGTCCCCAAATTATTGCTAAAATTATTAATCCCGTAACTATAGGTTTGCCACCTGACATTCCGCCAGGTAAATATTTATTTAAAAATTCTTGTATTTTTTTAACTATCTCATCAATATCAGGTGGTGTTGGACCTCTGCCTGACCCATTTCCTCCTCCTCCTCCTGAAGGGCTTCCCCATGGACTCTGTCCGCTACTTTTGAAATCATCAAAATTAGACTTATTGTTGTTATTTTTAATACTGTCCATGACAATGTATATAATGTCTTTGTTGAGAAAAACAAGTTAAGATAAGGCTATGCCAAAAGAAAAACCTGAATTAAGTGACGCAATGCGAAAAAAAATGGGTGGAAAACCACATGAAAAAAACCCAATTCAAGGAACAAAATTTACTATAGCAATTTCAAGTGCAAAAGGAGGTGTTGGAAAATCTACATTTGCAACAAATCTTGCTCTAGCTCTAAAAAATATAGGTTGCAAGGTTGGTTTGCTAGATGCTGATATATATGGCCCCTCAATACCAAAAATGTTTAATATTAATGAAAAACCACAGAGTGATGGTCAAACTTTAACTCCAATTACTAAATATGACATTCAATGTATGTCTATTGGTTTTCTTGCTGATCAACAAACTCCGATGATATGGCGCGGTCCAATGGTAACAAGTGCTATTAAAACTTTTACTCAAAAAGTTTCTTGGAAAGATTTAGACTTTATAATAGTTGATATGCCTCCTGGTACTGGAGATACTCAGCTAACATTTTCAACAGATATTAAAATGGATGGTGCAATTATAGTTTCAACGCCTCAAGAAGTTGCACTATTAGATGTTAAAAGAGGAATAAAAATGTTTGATAAACTTGGAGTTAAAATATTAGGTTTGATAGATAATATGAGTTATTTTATGGGTGATGATGGTAAAAAATATAAAATATTTGGTGAAGGTGGAGTAAAAAAAACTGCTAATGAATTTAATAAAGAATTTTTAGGAGAAATTCCAATTAATCCTGAAATTGGTAAATATTGTGATCAAGGAAAACCGATAGTTGAAGCCGATCCCGATCATGAAATTTCTAAAATTTACTTAGATTTTGCAAAAAAAGTTAAATCAACTTATCTTTAAGATCAAAAGCAATCATAAGTTCATTCCATTCTCTTTTAGATAGACCAGAGCTTTCAACATTAACTTTCTCACCCTTTATTAATTTTTGAATTATTATTTTTCCTTTTGCAGAAACCTCTGTGCCACCAACCCTATAATCCATAAACGCATCATAAGTTATTGGAACCCACTTTTTAACAGTATCCAACATTATGTCTGCATAAACTCTTATTTCATATTGAGCATGACTATCAGCTCTTAATCTTAAAAAATTCATCAAATTTAATAGATCTGTTTTCCAGTACCATTGAGTATAAGTGTTTAGAGTTAAATTCATTCTTGCAAGTTCTCTTGCTAAACCTTTTTTATTTTCATCTATTGTTGTTCCATCAAATCTTTGATTAAGCATCATTTCATAATTATCATACGTTCTTTCAGCATCATTTTTTAGAAGCTCCAATACTTCTTTTGCTTGTTCCCCTTCAATTACATCGCCTCTTCCTTGTCTATTGCTAGCTGATTGTGCAGCTAAATTTTCTGTTGATGGTAAATAGAATTCTTTATCTAATATTGAATAACGAGCTGAATACTCATTAACATTTGCTGTTCTATGTCTTATCCACTGGCGCGCTATGAAAATTGGAAGTTTAACATGATATTTTATTTCACACATTTCAAATGGAGTGCTGTGCCAATGGCGCATTAAATATTTTATTAAACCACTGTCTGTTGAAACTTTTTTTGTACCTTTTCCATAAGACACTCTTGCTGATTGAACAATAGAACTATCATCTCCCATATAATCAATTACTCTCACAAATCCATGATCTAAAGCTGGCATTGCTTCATAAAGAATTTTTTCAAGTTCAGGAGCTGTAACTCTTTTTGTTTTATTCTCTTGAGATTGTTGATCTTTTATCTCTTTTGATTGCTCTTTAGTTAATTTCATGATTTTTATTGAATCTCTTGTAATTGGTTTTATATTAATAATGTTGGTTTTCCAACTATGACGATAAACGAATTTCGTAATAACCATTACGGACGTGGGGGCAGTACCCACCACCTCCACCATTTTCAACTTATGGGGGTGAACTAGGATCGACGGGTGACTAAAGGCTATTCTTTCGTTCGGGATTGTTCCACCGTGACGGGCTAATTTTTAAATGCTAACGAAAGTTACGCACTTGCTGCTTAATTAACTTTGTTAATTAAGTAAACGGGGTTTGGGGCACCTGGCAACAGAACGCCCCTAACGAAAGGATGTTGATATGGAAAAAGAAATGCTTGCAATAGCAAAATTTAAGTCCGGTGAAGGAAAATTTGAAAAATTCATGGGATGGATGCAATCAGATGAAGGAATGGACGTAAGAAAAACTATTGCTCATGT
>SHAN01000006.1 GCA_004213155.1 Candidatus Pelagibacterales bacterium | reverse complement strand
GGAGATACAGAGGAGTTAAAATCTAGTCTTTTTGAAAGTTTGTTTAAAAAAAACAACGTAAAAAAATATGATTTTAATACATTTAACATGGAAGTTTTAACTACTTGTAAGGAGTGCAATTAATGAAAAAAATAAGTTTTTTAACTTTAGCAATGTGTATTTTTGGTTTTACATTTGTTAGAGCAGCAGAAGGTCATTCACATGAATTGCCAGAGTTTCTTCATTTTATGGAAGAACTTATTGAAGAACACAGCATATTAAGAGGTGCAACTTTTGGATTTATTCATACATTAATTCCCTTAATTGGATTTTATACTGGTTGGAGTATTAATAGATTTTTAAAAATACTTTCAAATGGAGCAATAGCAGGAATAGTTGGAATTGTTTTTGCTCATATTATAGCAGATTTTATTGCAGCACTTGCTGATCCTGATTTACAAAGTGCAGCTTATGGAATTGTAATAGGTGGGTTCTTACCATTGTTAGCTGTTCCTTTTTTAGAAAAGTATGTCACAAAGAGTAAATATCATACAGTTGTTGGTGACCACGAAGATCTAAAAAAAGATTTGAAAAAGAAACATAGATAGTATTTAATATATGGGTGAGTACAGTTTCCCTTTCATTAGATGAAATTTTTGATTTAGCTAAAAAAACATTATTAGCTAATGGATGTGATGATGAAACAGCATCTATATTATCAGATTTAATTAGAAATGCTGAACGTGATGGTTCTTTATCTCATGGTTTATTTAGATTACCAGCATATGTAAGTGGTTTAAAAAGTGGAAAAATTAATGGTAAAGGAAAACCAGAAGTTAAAAAGATTTCAGCATCAGTAATTAAAGTTCAAGGTAATAATTGTTTAGCACCAGTTGTTTTAAATAAAGGTTTGCCTGAATTAGCAAAAGCTGCAAAAGAAAATGGTGTTGCAGTTCTTGCAATAAATAATTCTCATCATATGGCCGCTATGTGGCCTGAAACAGAAAAATTAGCAGAAGAGGGCTTAGTTGCTTTTGCTTGCACTTCATACAAGCCTGCTGTTGCTCCTGCTGGTGCAATCAAACCATTATTTGGAACAAACCCAATTTCATTTGCTTGGCCTAGACCTGGAAAAACTCCAGTAGTTTATGATATGGCAACTGCATCAATGGCAATGGGTGAAGTTCAAGTTGCTAAAAGAGAAGGGCACAAAGTTCCTTTAGGAACTGGTCTTACAAAAGATGGAAAGGAAACGACAGATCCAGCTGAAATAGCCGATGGAGGTGTCTTGTTACCATTTGGAGGATATAAAGGTTCGGCAATTGCTATGATGGTTGAATTAATGGCAGGAGCATTGGTAGGTGATAATTTTAGTTTTGAAACAGCAGACAAAGACAATAATGATGGCGGTCCCCCAAGTGGTGGTGAATTTATTTTAGCAATTTCACCAGACAAAACTGCAGGAACTAATTGGCAAGAACATGCAGAAGAATTTTTTAAAAAAATGTCTTCAATGGAAGGTGTTCGTTTACCTGGAGAGAGAAGACATAAGAATAGATTAGACAAAGGACCAAGAATAATAAATAGTGCCCTAGTAGAAAAAATCAAAAGTTTAGTAATCAAAAATTAAAAAAAGAAGAAAATGAATAGATTAAAATATTTATTTAATTTTTTTATAAATTATAAAAATATATTGCTTAAAGTAATTTATTATGAGGTGTTATATTCATTTAAATATTTAGAACTTCCATTTTTCTATATAAAAATTCATAAAAATTCAAAGTTTGAAACTGATAGCGTTCCATGTCTTTATTATTATTTATATGAAATTTCTAAATTTATTAATAAAAAGAAAATAAAAAAAATTACAGATTTGGGTTCAGGATTTGGAAGGCTTACAAATTTTCTTGCTAGAGAAACGAAAGCAAAAATCGTAGGAATTGAGTCAGATAAAGAAATTTTCAACAAAGCAATTAAAATTAAAGCGAGAAATGTGAAATTAATTAATGAAAATTTTTTAAACCTGAATTTTAAAAATTATAGATCTGAATGTTTTATAATGGTAGACCCTCTTAAACATCCAAAAGACACTATAAAAATTCAAAAAAAAATTATTGATGCAAATAAAGGAAAAAAAGGCTCTTTTTATTTAATAATGATTAACATTGATAATAAATTAATTAATAAAAAATTTAAAAAAATAAAACTAAACTCTCATCAAGACGCTAAAAAAAGATCAATTATTTTTCTATATTGTTAATAAATGATTTTATGTCACACCCACATGTGTTAAATAATAGGTATAAGCATATCAAATTATGAAAATTTTAACAAAAATACTTACAACATATTTTATTGCTTATTTAATATTTTGGACACTATTACATGAGTATGGCGCTTTACCGACTGATTGGATTGAGGGTAATTTTAATCAAGCAATATTGATTTGGGTATTTTTCTTTATAATCCCATTAGGATTAATTGTTTTGGGAATGGATTTTTTTAAAAATGCGATTAATAATTTTAAAACATTAGATAAAGGATCAAGAGCTCCTCTTTATTTATTATTATTTGGATTATGGGATTTAGTAATAGGGCTATTTTACTTAGCCTTTAAATATTATGGTATAAATTTTTATATTATGAGTATAGCTAATGCTGTTTTCTTAACTAGTGTTTATTTAACATTTAAAAGTTTTAATATTACTAAAAAATTAAGTTTATTAAAAAATAAAAATAATTAGATTCCTTTTAAAATTGCATTAAAAATATCTTTTTTTTTAGCTACACCAATAAGTCTAGATTTTTCTTCATCACCTTTATAAACGACTATAGTTGTCCAAAACTCAATATTAAGAAGCTTTCCTATGTCTTCGTGTTTGCTTTGTTCATAACTTAAAAAAACTATATCTGTAAATTTAGCTTCTGCCTCATTTAACACTTTTACTTGTTTGGTGCATGTATAGCACCATCCTTCGTAAGAATTTATTACAATTGTTTTTCCTTCAGATTTTGCTTTATTAAATATTTCTTTGGTAAAGTTTGTTTTTTTTTCTACTCCATAAGAATTTGTACTTAAAAGAGTAAATAGGATTATTATTAAAATTTTTTTCATAACCATTTTGGATAAGGCAAGTTTTTGCCTTGTAAAAATTCCTTGTTAAATAATTTTGTTTGATACTTATCAGATTTATCACACAATATAGTAACAATTGTATGACCAGGACCAAGTTCTTTACCCAATCTAATAGCACCTGCTATATTAATACCACAACTAGTACCTAAACTTAAACCTTCTTTTTCAATTAAATTATATAAAATAGGGAGTGCTTCATTATCACCCACCGAGTACGCATCATCAATTTTTGCATTTTCAAAATTTTTAGTCACACGACTAGATCCAATTCCTTCTGTAATAGAACTTCCATCACTTTTTAGTTCTCCATTTTTAATAAAATTATAAAGACAAGATCCTTTTGGATCAGATAAATAAATTTTAATATCTTTATTTTTTTCTTTTAGGGCATTACTAATTCCTGAAATGGTACCACCGGTTCCTGATGAACAAATAAAAGCGTCAATCTTTCCATCTGTTTGTTCCCAAATTTCACGACCGGTTGTTTCATAATGTCCTTTTGAATTTGCGGTATTGTCAAATTGGTTAGCCCAAACAACACCTTTGTTATTAGAATTTCTCATTTCTTCAGCCAACCTACCTGCAACTTTTACAAAATTTCCGTCATCTTTATATGGCTTGGATGGAACTAATCTTAAATCAGCACCTATATTTATTAAAGTATCTTTTTTTTCTTGAGTTTGATTATCATTCATTACTATTACAGTTTTGTAACCTAGAGAATTACCTATTAAACATAAACCAATTCCCGTATTCCCTGCTGTTCCTTCAACAATAGTACCTCCTTTAGAAATAAGTTTTTTTTCTTCAGCATCCCTAATTAAAGCTAATGCTGCTCTATCTTTTACAGAACCACCTGGGTTTAAATATTCAGCTTTACCATAGATATTGCACCCAGTAATCTCCGATGCACCAATTAATTTTATTAAAGGTGTGTTTCCAATTCCATCAATAAAATTATTTTGAAAATTTTTCATTAATCCAGTTTTATATTACTTCCTGGTGCTATACCATAAGGTGTAAACTTTTCATCACTTACTACACTACCAACATTTTTTGCTGGTATGCCAACCATTACTGCATTTTCAGGAACATCTTTTGTAACTACTGCATTTGCTCCAATTTTTGCATTTTTTCCAATAGTAACTGGTCCTAATATTTGCGCTCCAGAACCTACAACAACATTATCTTTTAATGTTGGATGTCTCTTAAGGTTTCTTTGATGATTTGAGTCTATACTTGGTGAAATTCCACCAAGAGTAACCATATGATAAATCGTAACATTGTCTCCGATTTCAGAAGTTTCACCAATTACAACTCCCATACCATGATCAATAAATAAATTTTTTCCAATTTTTGCTTTAGGATGAATTTCTATTCCAGTCAAAAATCTGGAAAATTGAGATATTATTCTTGCTATCAAATCAAACTTAGCCACACAAAAAAAGTTTGCTATTTTGTGAAAAAAAACAGCTTTTACTCCAGGATAAGTTAAAATTAAACTTAATTTTGATTTTGCAGCCGGATCCCTATTAATTATAGAATCTAAAAATTTATTCATAAATATTTAAATGATTTATTTAAAAATCTTTAATTTTTTTTATTTTTTTTGCAACAGCAGGTACCTGTTTTAGGAGAACAAGCACATTTATCAGTACCATCACATTGACAGTTATCACTAGTACAATTTGTACATTTACATTTTGGATTATTGCAAGCCATATGTAATTATATAATGATTAAATATATTTTAACAATAGTTACTTTTTAATAGATTAGTATTTAATCAATATAAAAAATTTTAATTTTGAGAATGATTATCAATAGTATTTGTTGATAATTGATCAACAGTAATTCCCTTGTTGTTTGCAGGAACGGCAATATCCATCATTTTTGGGTTTGCTAAATTAAGATTATTCATTATTTCTATGTATTCTTCTTTAGATGATATTTGTAATCTTGGATTATTTTTTTTTTCATTTTCTATACTAGATACTTTTTTACCTTTGTAATCATGAGCAGGATAAACTAAAGTTTTTTCTGGTAATTTAAGCAAACAATCAAAAATTGAATGATATTGAGTGGAAGCGCTTCCTCCTTGAAAATCTGTTCTTCCAGATCCATTAATAAGCAAAGTATCTCCGGTAAAGACTCTATCATTCATTAAAAAACTGTAGGAGCAATTTGTATGGCCTGGAGTATAAAGAGATTTTAATTCAATATTTTCTATTTTAATAATTTCATTATCTTTCACTCTTAAGTTAATAACTTCTGATTTAGATTGTTCTCCCATAACAGTTATACAATTAGTTATTTTGTTTAATTCAGCAAGGCCAGAAATATGATCTGCATGTATATGAGTATCAATTACTTTTACTAATTTTAAATTTAATTGTTTTAATAAATTTATATACTCATGAACATTTTCAATTACAGGATCTATAATTAAAGCTTCTCTACCTTCTCCACTTGATATTAGATAAGTATATGTTGAGGATTTGTTATCAAAAAGTTGTCTAAAAATCATAATTAAAATATTAAAATGATTTTATTAACTTTTTTTTATATTTCAATAGCTTTATGCTGAGGACTTTTCCATTCTTTGCCCTTAAACATTACGTTCCATTGCAAATATGGAAAAAGTTTAGATTTCATTTGCCAATATAATGAACTTGGTTTTGTAGGGTCAAAAGGAAAGCTTGGTGTTACTTTTCCTCCATAACAAAATTCTGCTAACATTACTTTACCATAAGCAACTGTCAAAGGACATGCGCCGTAACCATCATAATGTCTATACTCTTCTGAAGATTTATTAAAATCTTTTACAATATTATGAGCAACTATTGGAGCCTGTTTTCTAACAGCAGCACCAGTTTTTGCATTAGGTGCATTCATAACATCCCCTAAACTATAAATATTTTCATATTTAGTATGTTTTAGAGTTCCTACTTTGTGATCAACATCAACCCAACCTCCAGCATCAGCGAGTGGACTATTTTTAATAAAATCTGGAGATGTTTGTGGTGGTGTAACATGAATAAAATCAAATTTTTTTGTTACTTCTTTTGAATTCCCATCTTTATCAGATTGTTTAAATACAGCTTCTTTTGCGGCACCATTTATTGAAATTAAATTATGTTGAAAGCTTCTTTTGATTCCATATGAGTCACAAACTTCATTTAAAGGTCCTTGAAAATGAGGCACACCAAATATAACTGGTTTAGCACATAAAAATTCTAAATTACTATCTTTAAGAAATCCTTTTTTCTTTAAATGATCTGCTGCTAAATAAGCTATTTTCTGAGGAGCTCCAGCACATTTAATTGGCATTGGAGGTTCGGTAAATAATATATTCCCTCCTGATAAGTTTTTTAAACATTCCCAAGTATAAACAGCCATATTCGCATCATAGTTTGTACATACATTATTTTTACCTAGCGAGTCTTTTAATCCTGCTATTCCGTCATAATTAATTTTAAGACCTGGACAAACTACAAGATAATCATAAGTATAATCTCCATCTGAGGTTTTTACTGAGTTAGACTCAGGAGAAAAGCTTTCTGCATGACTTTTGATCCAATTAACATAACTTGGCATAACCTCTGACATAGGTTTGATTGTTTTATCTTTTTCATAAGCTCCTGCACCTACTAAAGTCCAAGCTGCTTGGTATAAAGATTTTTCGGATGGTTCAATTATAGAAATACTTAAATCAGATTTTAAATTATTTAGTCTTGATGCGACAGTAATACCAGCGCAACCTCCGCCTATTATTAATACATTTGAGTGATTAGAATTTGTCATAAGTAAATAATAGTAGCACCATAAAAGTATAGTTTAAATACATCTTGTAGGTTGAGTAACTTAATTAAATATCGTTGATAAATATAACTAATAATTTATAATAATTCTAAAAAAACAATTAATAGGGGATTATATATATGACATTAAAAATAAATAGTTTAGCTCCAGATTTTACAGCAGATACATCTGAGGGAAAATTAACTTTTCATGAATGGTTAGGAGATAGTTGGGGAGTTTTATTTTCACACCCAAAAGATTTTACACCAGTATGTACTACTGAGTTAGGATCTTTGGCTAAATTGAGACCAGAATTTGAAGCAAGAAATTGTAAAGTTATGGGTTTAAGTGTAGATCCAGTATCAGACCATGTTAAATGGTTAGAAGATATTAAAGATGTTTCAGGTATCAAACCTAACTATCCAATCGTTGCTGACGAAAAATTAGAAGTTGCAAAGCTTTATAATATGTTAGAAGGCGATGCAGGAACTACCTCAATGGGCAGAACTGCTGTAGATAATGAAACAGTAAGAACTGTTTATATTATAAGACCAGATAAAAGAATTGGCCTATTTTTAACATATCCAATGACAACAGGTCGTAATTTTCATGAGATATTAAGAGCAATAGATTCTATGCAATTAACAGCTAAACACAAAGTTGCAACACCTGCTGATTGGAAAAAAGGTGAGGATGTAATTATTGTTCCTAAAGTTACAAACGAAGAAGCTAAAAAAATATATCCAGATGGCTGGGAGACTTTAAAACCTTATTTACGTAAAGTTCCAGATCCTTCAAAATAATTTGGATCAAAAAATATTAGACCAACAATCTCAGCATTGGGAAAATAATTTCTCAAATAAGCCTGAGATGTTTGGTCTAAAACCAAGTATAGCTGCAGTAAAAGCTTTAAAAAAATTTCAAAAAGAAAATATAACAAATATTGTAGAATTAGGAGCTGGATTAGGCCGAGATACAATTTATTTTGCTAAAAATTCAATTCATGTTCATGCATTAGATTATAGTCCCTCAGCATTAAAAATAATAAATAAAAAAAAAAATGAATTAAATTTATCTAAATTCATTAATACACAACTTTTTGATGTAAGAGAAAAACTTCCATTTACTAATGATACTTTTCAAGGATGTTTTTCTCATATGCTTTATTGTATGGCATTATCAAACGATAATATTAATCAGCTGAATAATGAAATTTGTAGAGTTTTAACAAAAGGTGGATTAAATATTTATACAGTTAGAAATTTTGAAGATGGTGATTATAAAAATGGAATTCATAGAGGAGAGGATTTGTATGAAAATGATGGATTTATTGTTCATTTTTTTTCAAGAGATAAAATTATTAAATATTCAAAAAAATTTAAAAGTTTAGAAATAGAAGAATTTGAAGAAGGAAGTTTTCCTAGGAAATTGTATTTAGTCAAAAATACAAAAGTCTAATATGTAATTATTTTTTAAAATATTTTAAAATATAGCTAATAGTTACTTTTTACATACCAATTAACGTAATGGAAAAAAAATGTAATTCTGATAATATCCATTTATGATCTTTAGACAAAATAAACTTAATGAGAAAGTTTTTCCACTGGAGTGAATATGGGAACAATTAAAATATCTTGTGCTTTAGAAAATTGCCTCGAGTTATTATCCGGAAAGTGGAAAATTTGCATATTAGATATTTTATTTCAAGGACCTCACCGTTTTGGTGAAATAAGAAAAAAATTACCAAACATAACAATTAAAATGTTATCTCAAGCACTTAAAGAATTACATACATCTGATTTAATTGATCGTGTTGATTACAAAACCAAACCATTAAAAGTAATATATTCAATTTCAAAGTTTGGTGAAACTATCAAACCAGTTATGAAAGAATTAAAAAAATGGAACAAAAAAAATCTTCCACAAATTCATACTTCTTTAATGAGACAGCACTACAACAAGTTTAAAAAAAAAGGTAATCGATCTATAAAATATTTGTAATATTATTTTAATTTAAAGCTACTACTGCTGCAGCAATAGAGGCTAGTCTAGCTTGTGCTTCATCAGATCGACTTGTTATTACCACAGGAACTTTTCCACCAATTACTACTCCAGCTGCACATGCACCCATAAAATAAATCATCATTTTAACTAAAGCATTGCCAGTTTCAACATTTGGCACCAGTAAAACATCAGCTTGACCAGCCACAACGTTTTTAATTCCTTTGATAGCCGCAGATTTTTTTGAAATACTATTATCAAAAGCAAGAGGTCCAAAAATATCAGCATTTATATTGTCCTCTTTAGCAAGCTTAGTGATTTCATTTGCTTCTATAGAGCTTGGAACACTTTCTAAAACCTCTTCAGTAGCAGATAAAATTGAAACTTTAGGTTTTGTGATCCCAATACGGTTAGAAAAATTTACTACATTTTTTAATATATGCATTTTAGTTTTTATGTTAGGCAAAACATTTAAAGCTCCATCTGTAATAATTATTGGAGAATCTGATTTGTTAACAGTCATATGCCAAATATGGCTAAGCCTTTGTTTACCTAGTAAATTATATTCTCTTTTTAAAACTTCTTTCATCAAAATATCTGTATGAATATGACCTTTAACAATAATTTGAATTTTATTTTCGCTTGCTAATTTTGCCGCTATACCAGCAGTATTATTTTCAACTGGTTCATTAATAATTTCATATTTTGATATATCCCAATCTAATTGGTTAGCTGATTTTAATATCTCTTCTTTATTACCAATAAATATAGGAACTATAAGATTTTCTTTTACTGATTCCATTACAGAATGCATAGGTAATGGCATACCTGCATTAACAATACCAGCAGTGATATTTTTTTTTTCTTTTGCTATCTTTAGCAAATTAGTTGGACATTCTATTTTTTTATTTGATAGCATTTAATTTATTAAGATCTTCTAATATGTTTTTAGGAATGACTATACCCTTTTTTATATTTTTTTTGTATCTAGATCTTATTCCTTGACCGGGATACATAATTTCTTTTACACCTTTAATTTTTGGAAGTCTTTTAATAATTTTAATGTTTTCTTTAATTCTACTAATATAATTTTTCCCAACAAATAAACTTGGTTTTAAAACCATAAATAAATGGCCCACATTTTGAGGCCCACTAAAATCATCAAAAGGGTCTTTAACTTTACCAGCATGATTTGCACCAGTTAAAACCCCACTCATTATATCAACCATCCATGCTAAACCAGAGCCTCTAAAACCTGCTATAGGTAATTGAACTCCTTTTAATGCTTTTTTAGCATCATTTGTTGGATTACCATTTTTATCAAGAGCAACTCCTAAAGGGATTTTTTTTCCTTGCTTTGCAGCGACTCTTATTTTTCCTCTATTAATCATTGATACAGATGTATCTAGAATAAACGGAACCTTATTACCAGAGGGTGTTCCAAAACATATTGGGTTGGTTCCAAATAAAGTTTTTTTAGCACCATGAGGAGCAATAGCTGGAGGAGCATTTGTAAAACACCATACCATTAAGTTCTTTTTAACTGCTTGTTCTGCATAAAAACTTGAGAGACCATAGTGACCACTATTTTTTATTGCAACTAATCCAAATCCAGTTTTTTGTGCACTTTTAATAGCTGTTTTAATACCTATGTCAGCTGAAACAAAACCTATACTGTTGTTAGCATCTATGTGTGATATTGATTGAGAAATTTTTTTTATCTTTATTTTTGGTTTTGGATTAATAACCCTTTTTTTTATTCTTTCACAGTACATTTTAACTCTTGAAAGTCCATGCGAATGAGCTCCAACTAGTTCGGCATCAATTATAAATTTAGATGTTATATTAGCATGTAATTTACTTAAGCCATGGTTAATAAATATTTGTCTAATTTGCTTAAGTATTTTTCTATTTTTCATATTTATTTGATCAAAAAAAAACCCACTTAATTTTTCAACTAAGTGGGTTTTTAAATATTTAAATTTTAATTTTGTTAATTAAAATTGCATACCTATTGTTACAATACCGTAGGCCATATTAGGATCAGCTTCAACTGAACCACTTAGACCACTATTACCAGCAGATGTTCCACTGTCGGTACCTGTAGCTTTAATAACATCATAGTCAGTCATACCAGCTTCAGTTTGCATATACATACCATTTGCCATATTAACTTTAGTACCAAATGAGATTGTTGTACCTTCTAAATCTCCAGGTCTTTGAGCTAATGATTGTCCTTGAACATTTACTTCTGCTTCTGAATATCCAATTTTAGCGAATACTGCAGCAGTATCAGATAATGTTAAAGTAGGTTGCAAGTAAACAGTATAATGATCACCAATGTCTACAGTTACTGTAGTTGGGTCATCAGCAGTATCACTATCGCAACATCCATCAGATTGAGATCCATCTTGTGTACCAAATATTTCGCCTTCTATTGGAATGTAACTTACTCCAACAGACATAACAAAATTGTCACCTAGAGGGAAAGCATAACCAGCATCAATACCAGCCATTTCTGAAACGACACCACCTTTACCTTTTGTGATACTTCCATTTCCGTCCGTGTTTTTACCATCTAATTCCACACCTGCAGCACCAATTTGTAATCCAATGTATGGTCCAGCAAAGTCTGAAGAATCAGCTAGCGAAACAGTAGACGTAGCGCATAGTGCAAATACACTAATTGCTAACGTTTTTAATTTATTCATATTACTCCGATCGGTTGTTAGTTATAAAAAATATTTTTTTATAATTAATTAATGGATATTTTATAGCCGTAATTTACAGTTTATAAAAATATTTTTTTTTATTTACCCTCATTTTTTTGATTATTTCTAAAAAAACATGAAAAAAATGGATTTTATCATCAATTTAACATTGATTTATCTAACTAATTTACCATGTGTCTTTTTTACAACATATTTAACAAAAATTTATTTAAAAACGTTGTTTTACGTAAATTAATTAAAAATATTTAGTCTAAGTTGTAAAGATTCTTAAAATTCAAAAAAATGGTCAAAAACACTGGAAATACTTGATTAAATTTTTATAACGATTCTAAGAATTGATTTCTAATATTTAGTTTATCCAAAAAGGACATTCATTTTGAGAAAATAGCATTTTTTTTAAATTATCATCTAGTTTTAATACAGTTATAGACATTCCTGCCATTTCCATAGAAGTTGCATACCTTCCAACATAAGTCTTAATTATTTCAATATTTAACTTTGAAAAGTTTTCATGAACTCTTTTTGAAACTATATATAATTCCTCTAAAGGTGTAGCTCCTAAACTATTAATCATTATTGTTACTTTATCTTTGTCACTAAGTTTGAAGTCATCTAAAATTATTTTACATAAATCGTCAACTAATAGATCAGCTTTTCTTAATTTCTCTCTTTTAATACCAGGCTCGCCATGAATTCCCATACCAATTTCAATTTCATCATTACTAAGTTCAAAAGTAGGTTTACCAGCTTCTGGAAGAGTGCATGGAGATACTGCAACTCCAAGGGTTCTAATATTATTATTTGCGTCTGTTGCAATTTTAAAAACTTCATCCATAGATAAATTTGCTTCTGCAGCAGCACCTGCAATTTTAAAAACAAATATCATTCCCGCAATACCTCTGCGTTTTAATTTTTCTTCATTTTTAGCACTAGCAATATCATCTGCCACTATTATTGTTTTAGTTTTAATACCTTCTGAAGCAACAATTTCACAAGCCATTTCAAAATTCATTACATCTCCACCATAATTTCCAAGTATACAAAGAACACCATTTCCATTGTCACCATTTCTTATTGCAGATGCTATTTGATCAACTGAAGGTGATGCAAATACTGAACCAACAGCACAAGCATCTAAAATTCCTTTTCCAACATATCCAGTAAAAACAGGCAAGTGACCTGAGCCACCGCCAGATACAACTCCAACTTTATTTGAGGCTTTCTTAGCTCTAGTTATTACTCTCTTATTATCTTTTGCAAATGCATAAACATCAGGATGAGATTTTATTAGACCTTGAATTGACTCCTCAACAAAATTACTGGGTTCATTAATTATTTTTTTCATAAACTTAATTTAATCATCAATTTTTAAAATGTATATAGTAGATTTTTTAAGTAATCCATGCAATGTTTGTTGATATATGATCAAGCCATTTAAAGTTAGTATATCTGATCAAGTACTAAAAGATATTTATAAAAAAGTTAAAGATTATCCATGGCATGAAGAGCCAAATGATAGTGATTGGCAGTATGGAACTAATCTAAATTATATGAAAAAAATTTCCAAATATTGGACTAGTGAATTTGATTGGAGAAAACAAGAAACTAAAATAAATAATTTTTCAAATTTTAAAACTACAATTGATGATATTGAACTACATTATATTTATAAAAAAGGTAGTGGAAAAAATTCAATACCTTTATTACTTTGTCATGGATGGCCAGGCTCAATAGTAGAGTTTCTTAATATTATAGAAAAGTTAACTAACCCTGAAAAGTTTGGTGGAAAAGAAGAGGATTCATTTGATGTAATTGTTCCATCTTTACCTGGATTTGGCTTTTCTAGTCGCCCCTCTAGACCAATTGGTCCAAGAAAAATGGCAACAATATTTAATTCATTAATGACAAATGTTCTTGGTTACAAAAAATACATTTCCCAAGGGGGTGATTTTGGAGGAACAATATGCACTTGGTTAGCATATGATTTTCCAAAAAATTTATTAGGAATTCATATTAATATTTTAATTACTCGACATCCAGACGGACCTCAAACAGAAGAGGAAAAACAATGGCAGGAAAGATTTAAAAAAGAACAAAGAATTGAAGATGGTTATAGAACACAACAAGCAACAAAACCTCAAACATTAAGTTACGCAATGATGGATAGTCCAGTAGGAGTTGCAGCTTGGATAATTGAAAAGATACATGGCTGGTCCGACATAAAAAATGGTGACATTGAAAGCGTTTATTCAAAAGATATTTTATTATCAAACATTATGATTTATTTGGTAACCAAAACATTTAATACAGCATCTTGGATTTATTATGGTAGAAGAGAAGAGGGTGGAAGAGCACTTCCCAAAGATCATCTTCCTTTAACAGTTCCTACAGCAATTGCAAAATTTCCAAAAGAATATTTAGAATGGGCTCCTAAATCGTATGTAGAAAGAATATATAATGTTCAACAATGGACTGAAATGCCAGCAGGAGGTCATTTTGCTGCTATGGAAGAACCAGACTTATTAGTAAAAGATATTATTTCGTTTGCAAAAATTTTAAGTTAAATTTTTAACTTTTATTTTTAATTATAAATACAAAAATTATAGAAGTTAACATCATTATCAATGCATAGGCTGCAGTTGGTACAATATAAACAGTTATATTTTCACCAAATATTTGAGTTCCAACAAAAAGTGCCAATGTTCCATTTTGCAATCCACTCTCTAATGAAATACATTTTTGTTGAGCAACTCCTGATGCAAAATATTTTCCGATATAAAAACCAATAATCATCATTGTTACATTAAGTATTAATACAACTAAACCAGCATTTAAAATATAAGATGCTAGATTATCCCATTCTTCTATCCATATAGAAATGAATACTAATGAAAATAATATAATTGATATTTTTTGAATAGTTGGAGCTTGTTTATCAATAAAATCTTTTGCAAAATACTTAATTAACATTCCAATTATTACTGGCACTGTCACAACAGCAAACATTTTTAAAGCAATACCAATCATTGATATTTCTTTAACAATATTTATTTCAAAAAAATCAATGGAACTAAACATTATAAATGGAACTGAAATAATACTAATTAAACTAACAACTGCAGTTAGTGTTATTGAAAGTGCAACATCTCCATTAGCAAATTTAGTAAGAACATTTGATGTAACACCACCAGGTGCACAGGCAATTAGCATTAATCCGATAGCAATCTCTGCTGGTAGATTTAGCGCTAGTGATATAATTAATGCTACAATTGGTAGTAAAATTAATTGAGAAACAAAACCAACTAAAAAATCTTTTGGAATTTTAATTACTCTTATAAAATCTTGGATAGTTAAAGTCATTCCAAGCCCTAACATTATAAGAGCCAAACCTATCGGTGCTAGTTTTGTTGCAATTTCCATATGAACCTACTCAAAAAAAAGAAATAACTTAATTTCTTTTTATTTTAAAGTTTTTTTTTTATATTACTAAGAAGTGATCATAATATTGCAAGATTGAAAATTTTGGTTGAAAAATCTGCTAATCGATCTAACACAATATTTTGTAGCGGGATAAGCTCTGTTGTACCTTTTTCTGTTAGCTTATAATGCTTCTTATTATCAATAGATAAATATCCTTTTTTTACTAATTTTTTTAATTTTCTAACAACTGTAGCTCTAGGTATGCCCGTAATATCAGACATTGATTTTGCGTTAAGTCCTAATCCATCACTAGCATACAAAGTTTTAATGAACAGTTCTCTTTCCAATTTTATTTTAGTTTTTTTTTGAGAATGCAAATGTTGATTAACCACGCATGAACCCCAAATATGAAAAGATTCTGTGTCGCCAAAAAATTTTTTATAACCATGTACCATTGGAATTTGAAGTTCATAATAAATTTTCCAAACATGTGAAAAATTATTTTTTATAATTTTTTCTAATTTTTCAGAACTTAGTTCTTTTGATATTTTTTTATTATCTTTTAAAATTTTGGCAAACATAGCCAAAAAACGACTAATTCTTTTTACTGAATTAATTGGTTTTGCAAATGAATAGGCAGACCTATCAATTATAATTTTTTTCTTAATTCTTTGAATAACAAGACTATTTTCTAACTCATTAATTTTTCTTCTCGCAGATTCTTTTGGAATACTAAGTTGTTCAGATATTTCAGTTATATTAAATTTTTCTATCTCAACTTTATCTTTTGAATAAAACTCTTCAAAACTTAACTTAGTAAAATTTCTTGAATAAAAATCTAATGTTTTTTTAATCAAATAGATAGTTATGAGAAATTTATCATGATCTTTAAATTGTGCATAAACAGCATTCAACCATTCTAATTGACTAGATGCCCAATGAGTGCCAATTACATTATAATTATTTTTTAATAAATCTAATGTTTCTTCATAATAAATTTGGTTCGATATATCTGGTATTCTTTTTTCCATAATTTAGAAAATATTAGTTAATTTATTTAATGCAAACATTCCAGGATCATCCAGATCTTTGGTTTTGTCTTCAAACATTCTTGCCCTACCAATTAAAATTTTTTTTCCTTTAAAATCTTCCAAGGCTTGTTTGGTCGCTATTTTAAATAATTCTGAATAATTAGAATTATTATTTTTAAGCTTTTTGATAATACTATCTAAACTATCTGCAATTGTTTTATCTCCTAATTTAGTTTTACCTCTTTCTTGAATAGTCTTTAAGGCTGTTTCAAAAATATTAATAATATCTTCGTGATTACAATTAGTTTTTCCTTTAAGATTTTTTGAAATATTCATAAATGCAAATGCAATCAATGTACCAAAACTAGAACCAGATTTTTTTACAAATGCTTGTGAACAAAACATAAAGTTATGTCCTAAATCTTCTTTGAAATTTGATATATTTGTATTTATTTCCTCTAATCCATTTAAAATTGTAACACCTAAATCTCCATCACCAATTTTTCCATCTGCATCATTAAATTCATTATGAGAAAGTTTAGCTTGGGTAAATAGTTTTTTAAATATATTTTCCATTACCTTTTGGTCTAACATTAAATTAACCTTTTCCACGCCAAGGAATAGTTTTGTCAATTATTTTTCTAAGTGTAACGTCAAATAGAAGTCCTAACATACCCATTACAAATATAGTTATCCAGATTACTTCATATTGAAAATATTTCTTAGCAACATTTTCAACAAAACCAATACCAGTTGTTCCTGCTAAAAATTCTGCAGCAACCAATGTTCCCCAACACATACCAATTGCTACTCTTACACCAGTTAGAATTTCTGGAAGTGAATTCGGAAATATAACATACCTTAAAATTTGCCATCTAGATGCACCCAATGAATGAGATGCATGTATTTTTGATAATTGTGTACCTGACGCTCCAGCTCTTGCTGATATAATCATAATTGAAAAAGAAACCATAAATAATAAAAATACTTTTCCAACATTATCAATTCCAAGAACGGATATTATTAATGGGGCCCAAGCAAGTGGAGGCACTGGTCTATATAATTCAATTAATGGGTCAAAAAAACCTTTAGCAAATCTATTTAAACCCATAAATAGTCCAAGAGGTACACCTAATATTATTCCTATAACTAGTCCTAAAAATACCCTTAAAAATGAATCCCAAATATGACCCATTGGAATAGGTATTTTAAATAGTTTAAATTCACCGGTCGCTACTTTTAAAACTTTGCTTTTAAAATTTGGTTTTACCGTTCCATCACTACTATGAACTGGATATTGACCAGGAACAATATCTGCAATCCAATCTGGAATAATAAAACCTATTATTTTACTCACATCCATCATTTCATACCAAATTAATGGAATATTTTTAAATCCTACACTTGGTTTTAATAAAAGAACAAATTTGTCAAAAGTATCTGAAGGTTTAGGCAACCATCTTCCTGAACCTTGTTCAGAACAATTGGGTCCACTTGAAACAATAGTTCCAGCTGGAAATAAAAAGATATCAACTAATCTTAAATTTCCTTGTTCTTTTTTTTGAACGTTATCAAATTCAATAATTGATTTTTGCATTTCATTAAGTGTTTTAGGTGGAAAAATACTTGCGTATTCAATTCTTCTTGCGATTTTAAGAACATCTTTTGCTAGAGCTGATGCAATTTCATGTGTATCGTCCAAACCTGATCTATATTTTTTAATATCATCTTTAAGATTTTTTATTGCTTTTTTATACTCTGGGTTATGATTTCTTAATTTGAAGAATTCGTCACTTATTATTTTCAACTCCTTTGCAGCAGCGTCAAATTTTAATCCTTTTTTTGTCTCTGGGATTGTTGGAATTTCTACAGTATTTTCTACTGCAGTACCTGAGGCTCCCCATCCTCCTTGTTTTTTAATTGCTTCAATTCTTTTATTTTCCTCTTCAATACTTTTTATTGGTGGGTAACCAATTTTTTGAAAATCTTCTGTTAACCAAGTAATTTTATTCGTTAATTCTTTTATTTTAACTATTGTGTTGTTTTCTATAAGCTTTTCATTAGTTAATAATGGAATTGTTTTTTTAGTTTTTTCTATAAAATCTAAAAGTTTATCTTTATCCTGGTTACGTATATCAGGAGAATTTTTAATTTCTTTTGCTAATTTATTAATATTTTTATTTTCACTTTTAATTACAAAGGTACTTTTAAATTGTCTTTCTTCAATAGGAAATAAATATTTTAGAGAGAGTAATGAGTCATTAACTTTTCCAACTTGACAAAGTTCATTAGCTGATTTTGGATAAAAAGCTTTTGCAATGTCCCATGAATAATAAAGCCATACAAGTAATATAAAACTACTACCAACTATAATCCAGTGAGTTCCTCCCTTTGCTCTTTCAGGATTTCCAAATACTGCATCAACTTTTTCATTTTTAATTAGTTTTCTTCCATATAAAATACAGCCAATTATCGCAAAAAAAATTAAAAATGTTATAATTTGTGTAAACATATTAAATTTCTTTACCCATTATTTCTTCTTCCATTTCCCATATCATCGATAGAATTTCTTCTCTTTTACTTGAAAAATCTTTATCATTTTTTATTTCCCTTAAATCTCCATTCAATCCCATCGATGCAAAAGGTAAATTATATTCTTTATGTATACGACCTGGTCTTGGTGCCATTACGTATAATCTTTCACCAAGCAGTAATGCTTCTTCTACAGAGTGAGTAATTAGAATTATAGTTTTTCCAGTTTCTTTCCAAATTTTTAAAACTAAAGACTGCATTTTTTCTCTAGTCAAAGCATCTAAAGCTCCTAATGGCTCATCCATTAAAATTAAATCTGGATCATTAATTAAACACCTTGCAAGAGCAACCCTCTGCTGCATTCCTCCAGATAGTTGGTAAGTAGGTGTATTGCCAAAGCCCTGCAAACCTACAATTTCGAGCCATTCTTCAACTTTTTTTGTTGTTATAACTGGATCTTCTTTTTTCATTCTTAATCCAAAGTTTACATTCTCAGCAACAGTCAGCCATTCAAACAAAGCACCTTGTTGAAAAACCATTCCTCTTTGAACGCCAGGACCATTAATTTCTTCTCCACCAAGAACTATAGAACCAGATGTTGGTCTAAGAAATCCTGCTGTAATATTTAATAGAGTTGTTTTTCCACAACCTGAAGGACCAAGAACTGTTAAAAGTTCTCCTTTTTTAAGTGTAAAATTTAGATCTTTTAATGCATGAACAGTTTCACCTTTTGGGGTTTTAAAAATCATATTTAGATTTTTAGAAACTAAATCACTCATAAAATAACTTTATATTTAAATTTTATTAAAAAAATAGGCACCAATTAATTTAATTGGCGCCTATTTAATTTTGTTTTACTCTTAATACTATAGAGGTAAGAAACTAGTATCTACTGCCCCAGAAGGAGTACCCATTCCTTTTAGGAAGCCGTCAAGATTTCCACTCTCCATAGATGTTTTTGTTTCTGCTGGTGTTAGAAACTTAAATCCACCTATAGTTTCTTTCATGTCTCCAAGCTTCATTTCAGCATCTTTAGCAATAACATTCATATCGCTTTTACCTGCTGCATATCTAGCATTAGCTTCATGTGTTACTTCTATGAAAGTTCTAAGCATACCTGGGTTTTCTTTCATAAATTTATCAGTAACAGATGTAATATCTATACCTAAGATACCTGCATCACGAGCTTCTTGAACTGTTAAAAGTCTTGTTCCAACAGCAGTTGCTGCTTTGATTGAGTTACCACCAAATAGACAAGCCATAACAACATCACCACCAACTAACGCAGCAGCACCTTCTTCAGGATCCATTTGAATAACGTTCATTTTACTTCTATCAGCACCTACTACTTTCATACTTTCATCAAAAACATACTCAGCCATAGTTCCTAGTGGAACTGCAACTTTTTTGCCTTCTAATTCAGAAGCATTAGCTTTTGTAATTCCAGATGCGTTAGATGTAACACAAGTTGTTCCACCCATTCCATATTCCATAGCAATATCTACAAGCTTTAAAGGCGCTTTAGATTTAACTGCATTTATAAATGGTACTAAACCTTGTGAGTAAGAAATATCAATATCTCCAGCTAACATAGCATCAGTCATTGCTCCACCATTTGAAAAGTTAGTCCATTTAACTGGAACACCTAATGCTTTATCAAACATTTTTTTAACTTTATCTTCTTGGTTTGGAGTTGGCCATTCTAAGAAAAATGCAACTCTAACTTCATTAGCAGCTGAATTAGCTACTGACATACTTAAGTTTAAAGCAACAATTGTTCCAAGAATAAAACTTATTATTTTTTTCATTTATTCCCCTTAGTTAAGTTTTTTTATAAAGCTATTTAAGTTCAGTTTTAACCACTTGTAAACGAAGTAATGATAAAAAGTTTATACAACCTAAAGTAGAACTTTGATTTATAAAAACTAAGCTATATTTAAAAAAATAATAGATATGTTATTAAATTTAGTCTAAGGGTAATAAATAATTAATTTATTAAAACTATGAGTTCAGAAAATTTTAAAATACCAAATTCTCTAAATGAGCATTGGATGCCGTTTACATCTAATAAAGATTTTAAAGCAAATCCAAGATTAATTACAGAAGCTAAAGGGGTTTATATAAAAAATCATAAAGGAAAAACTATGATTGATGGTAGCTCTGGCTTATTCTGTAATCCATTAGGACATGGAAGAAAAGAAATTATTGAAGCTATAACCAAACAATTAGAAACATTAGATTATTGCCAACCATTTCAACAAGGTTATGGAGGATCATTTGAATTAGCAACAAAAATATCAAGACATACACCGGGAGATTTAAATAGAATTTTCTATACTATTTGTGGATCAACAGCGGTTGAAACTGCAATCAAAATTGCAATTGCATACCATAGAGCAAAAGGAGATAGTAAAAGATTTAGATTTGTAGGAAGAGAAAGAGCTTACCATGGAATGAATATAGGGGCTACTTCAGTTGGTGGTATGATAAATAATGTAAAAACATTTTCAAGTGTAATGATGCCAGGCGTCCTTCATATGAGACATACTCATCTACCAGAACATAAATTTATAAGTGGACAACCAGAAACAGGAGCTGAAATGGCAGAAGATTTAGAGAGAATTTGCCAAAATTTTGGTGGTGAAAATATTGCAGCATGCATTGTTGAACCGGTTGCTGGATCTACTGGTTGTTTAGTTCCACCAAAAGGGTACTTAAAAAGATTAAGAGAAATTTGTGATAACCATGGAATATTATTAATTTTTGATGAAGTTATTACAGGCTGGGGTCGTATGGGATCTGCATTCGCATCACAAGAGTTTGATGTAACTCCAGATATGATAACAATGGCAAAAGCTACTACAAATGGAATAGTACCAATGGGTGTGGTGGCATGTAAAGAAGAAATGTATGATACGGTAATGGATGCATCTCCAACAGGTGCAGTTGAATTATTTCACGGCTATACATATTCAGGAATTCCTATTTCAGTTGCTGCTGCACTAGCTGTACAAGATATTTTTGAAAAAGAGGATATTTTTAATAGAGTTAAGGGAATGGTTTCATATTTTCAAAAAGGATTAATGTCATTACAAGATATCGATGTAATAGATAATATTAGAGGTTATGGATTGATGGGTGGTATTGATATGAAATTAAATACCAAACCAGGTAAAGCTGGTTTTGAATGTTTTAAAGCGTGTTATGAGGCTGGAGTTAATTTTAAAGCGACAGGAGATTGTTTGATAATTGCACCAATGTTTATAAGTGAAGAAAAACATATTGATGAAATTATTGATAAATTAAGAACTGGTATAACAAACTATTCAAAAAATTTAAAAAACTAGGTACAGACTAGCTACTCAAATAAAGTTTATTAATTATGAAAATTGGCGTTCCTAAAGAAATTAAACCTCAGGAAAATCGTATTGGTCTAACACCTGAAAGTGTTAAGGTTTTAGTGTCGAATGGCCATGAAGTTTTAATTGAAAATAATGGTGGCTTTGAAGCTGGTTTTGAAAATGAACATTATAAAAATCAAGGAGCAAAAATAGTTGAAAAAGCTGAAGACATATTTAATGAGTCAGAAATTATTGTTAAAGTAAAAGAACCATTAGCAAATGAAGTAAAAATGATAAAGGAAGATCAGATAGTTTTTACTTATCTTCATTTAGCTGCTGCAAAAGAATTAACTGAAGGTTTAATTAAATCTAAAGGTGTTTGTATAGCCTATGAAACGGTTACAGATAATAATGGAAGATTACCTTTGCTGGCTCCAATGAGTGCAGTCGCTGGAAGAATGTCAGTTCAAGCAGGAGCACATTGCTTAGAAAAAAATCAAAAAGGAAGAGGTTTGTTGTTAGGTGGAGCACCGGGTGTTGAAGGAGGTACTGTTGTAATACTAGGAGGTGGTGTAGTAGGAGAAAATGCTGCAATTATAGCAACAGGAATGAAAGCAAAAGTTCATATTGTTGATAAATCAGAAGAAAGATTAAATCAATTATCTAAAATGTTTGGAGATAAAATCATTCCTGAACTAAGTGATAAAACAGATTTAAATAAATTAATTTCAGAATGCGATTTGTTAGTTGGAGGAGTTTTAATACCAGGTGCTGAAGCACCAAAATTAGTTACAAAAGATATGTTGAAAGTTATGAAGCGAGGATCGGTAATTGTAGATGTTGCAATTGATCAAGGAGGATGTGTTGAAACTAGTAAACCAACTACACATGCAGAACCAACTTATATAGTTGATAATATTGTTCATTATTGTGTAGCCAATATGCCAGGAGGTGTTCCTAGAACTTCAACAATTGCATTAAATAATGCAACATTACCTTTTTTAACAAGTCTTGCTAACAAAGGTTATAAAAAAGCTTTAAGTGAAGATAAAAATTTCTTAGCAGGTTTAAATGTCCATAAAGGTCAAGTAACTTATAAAGCTGTTGCTGACATTTTTAGCCACCAATATGTCCCAGCCTCAGAAGCAATAGTAAATTAACAAAAATCACTAAATTCCCATTATTATATGTGTAAATAAAGTATTTGAATTTTTGTGTGGTTTAATTCATATTCTCTAATCTAAATTTTTTTTCTCAACATATTAAAAAGAGAGAAGAGGGGTATAAAAATGTATAGACCATTGCCAGAAGGACTTACTATAAAAAAGTCTCCAATCGAGGGATTGGGTCTTTATGCAACAAAAGATATTAAAGCTAATACTTTTATTGGTTTGACACATATTTTAGATGAAAGATTTGAAAATAATTATTTAAGAACACCATTAGGAGGTTTTTACAATCATTCTGATAATCCAAATGTACAAAGAATGATCACAAATGTTTTGCCAAAATTAAAATTTGGAGATCCTGCTCCAAATCCAGATGATAAAAGTGAGGTTAAAAATATTGAAGGATCAAGAGAACACTTGTATCCAAATGTCTATGCAAGATTTATGTATATGATAACTATTAAAGATATAAAAATTGGTGAAGAATTAGCAGCAAATTACAATTTATATACATATCCAAAAACTGGTGTAGGAATTCAATCACTATAAATGAGTAGTCTACCCGAAGCCGCAAAAGCAGTGGTAATAGGAGGTGGTGTATCAGGATGCTCTGTTGCTTATCATTTAGCTAAGTTTGGATGGAAAGATACAATTTTACTTGAGCGAGATCAGTTAACATCAGGAACTACATGGCATGCCGCAGGACTAGTCAGTCAATTAGGACCTTCTGCAGGTATTACAAAAATTAGAAAATACTCGTTAGAACTTTATAAAAAATTAGAGAAAGAAATTGATTTTTCAGCAGGTTTAAAATTGAATGGAGCATTATCTATTGCCACAAACGAAGGAAGGTGGCAGGAACTTAAAAGACAAGCAACAACTGCACAGTTGTTTGATGTTAATGTTGAAGTTCTAGATATTAATCAAATAAAAAAAATATATCCAATTATTAATGAAAATAATATTTTAGGTGGAATATTTATGCCAGGAGATGGTCAAGCCGATCCTATAGGAGTAACAAATTTATTAGCAAAAGCAGCAAAAAAAGAAGGTGCAAAAATATTTGAAAAATCTCCGGTTACTAAAATATTAAAAAAAAATGGAAAAGTAACAGGAGTTATTGTTAATGGAAAAACAATAGAATGTGAATATATAGTGCTTGCTACAGGAATGTGGTCTAGACAAATCGGTGAAGATATGGGGTTTAGCATTCCACTTTATCCTGCTGAACATTTTTATGTAATTACAGAGGGAATTGATGAACTTCCAAAAAATATACCAGTTTTAAGAGACTTTGATGACAGCTTATATTTAAAAGAAGATGCTGGCAAAATGTTAATTGGAATATTTGAAGGTAAATCTATACCAGCATTTAATAAAACAAATAGAGTCCCTGAAGATTTTTCATACGGTGAGTTCCCAGAAAATTTTGAACATTTTGAACCTTACTTAGAAGCAGCATTAAAACGAGTGCCTATTTTAGAAAAAGCAGGAATAAGGAAATTTTTTTCTGGACCGGAATCATTTACGCCAGATACGAATACTCTTTTGGGAGAAGTTCCTGGATTAAAAAATTTATTTGCTTGTTGTGGATTAAATAGTATTGGAATTGGAAGTGGAGGAGGGGTTGGAAAAGTTACAGCAGAATGGTTAATGAACGGGCATATAAATGAAGATTTATTTATTTATGATATAAAAAGGTTTCAAAATTTTCACTCTGAAGTAGATTTTATTAAAGAAAGAGTTACAGAAACACTGGGTGATTTATATGGTATGCATTGGCCATTTAAACAACACAAAACTTCAAGAAATAAAAAACTAGTTCCTTATCACGAGGAACTTAAAAAAGCTGGTGCATGTTTTGGTGTATCAGGTGGTTATGAAAGACCAATGTGGTTTGCATTAAATGGAAAAAAAGCAGAATATGAATATTCTTACAACTATCAAAACTGGTTTCCATCCGCAGAATTTGAAACAAAAAATACTAGAAATAATGTAGGTCTATTTGAACTAACTCCATTTTCTAAATTTGAATTGAAAGGAAAAAAAATTCATTCAGAACTTCAAAGAATTTGTACTGCTAATATAAAAAATGAAATTGGTAAAACAACCTATACCCAAATGCTAAACGAAGATGGAGGTATAGAAACTGATTTAACAACAGTTTGTTTAGATAAAGATTATTATAGAATTATAAGTTCAGCAGGTACAAGAGAGAGAGACAAACATCATATTTTAAAATATTTAGATAAAAGTATTGAATTTAAAGATGTGACAGATGATTATGTATGTTTGGGTGTATTTGGACCAAAAAGTAGAAATTTATTATCTGAAATATTTGGAAGTCATTTTTCTAATAATGATTTTCCATTTGGAACAGGTAAAAATCTTAAATTATTACAAACAAATATATGGGCACAAAGATTATCTTATGTAGGTGAATTAGGATGGGAATTATATATACCATTTGAAAACGCTAAATTATTTTATGAATTAATAATTAAGCATGGAAAAAAATTTGATCTTTGTCATGCAGGTTCCCATGCAATGGATATCTTAAGAATGGAAAAGGGATATTTACATTGGGGACATGATATTTCTCCTGAAGAAAATTCATACGAAGCAGGCTTAGATTTTGCTATTAGCTCCAAAAAAAATATTGAGTTTATAGGAAAGAAAAACCTCCTTAAAATTAAAAATAAATCTATTAAAAAAAAGCTAATGACTTTTAGTATAATAGACAGCAAACCCGGAAAACCTTTAACGCTTCATGATGAACCAATATATTGTGATGGTAAAATTATTGGGTCAACAACATCGGGTAATTTTTCTTTTAATTTTAATAAAAATATAATTTTTGGATATATTAAAAATGAAAATATTGAAAATATTAGAAATAAATCTTTAGAAGTTGAGGTCGAAAAAATTAAATATAAGATTTTAATTGAAGATAAACCTCTGTTTGATCCTACAAATAAATATATTAAATCTTAAATTTCATTAAAAAGTGATTACTACATATTGTGTAGTGTTCATTTTGGGTTACTATTACCCAAAATGAGCTAAAAAATTCTTCACAAGTTATTAAAAAGATGATTTAATTATAATTAATATGAACCTCAAACAAGCAACAACCAGCGAAAATTCAGTTGAACAAATTAATATGAGCGCTGAAGGTTCGTCACAAAAAGTT
>SHAN01000005.1 GCA_004213155.1 Candidatus Pelagibacterales bacterium | reverse complement strand
AAAGCAGAAACTAAGGAAGCACCTAAAGCAGAAACTAAGGAAGCACCTAAAGCAGAAACTAAGGAAGCACCTAAAGCAGAAACTAAGGAAGAGAAAAAATAATAAATAAAATAGCTTATGTTTAATGTAAGAGTATTTACTTTGTATCCAGGTATTTTTCCAGGACCATTTAGTCAGGGTCTTTATAAAAAAGCAATTGATAAAAAAATATGGTCACTTAAGGTAATAAATATTAGAGATTCTGCAAACGATAAACATAAAACTGTTGATGATACTCCATTTGGAGGAGGAAGTGGTATGGTAATGAAGGCTGATGTTATTGCAAAATCAGTTGATGATAATACAAGCAAAAATGAAAAAATAATTTATCTTTCACCAAGAGGAAAATTATTTAATCAAAATATGGCTAAAAAATTTTCTAAAGAAAAAAATATTAATTTTATTTGTGGACATTTTGAAGGTATTGATCAGAGGTTTTTAGAAACTCGAAATATTGAAGAAGTAAGTTTAGGAGATTATGTTTTGTCAGGTGGAGAAACAGCAGCTTATGTTATAATCGATGCTATCATAAGACTTCTTCCTGGCGTACTTGGCAATAAAATGTCAATAACAGATGAAAGCTTTGAAAATGGACTTTTAGAATACCCACATTATACAAAACCTCAAAAATGGGAGGAAAAAGGTGTTCCGGAAGTACTATTATTAGGAGATCATGCAAAAATTAAAGACTGGCGTTTATCTCAATCTGAGGCTATAACACGTCGCCTAAGACCAGATTTATGGGAAAAATATAAAAAAAAAAATTAAATTGATAGCAGTAAAAATGAAAACAATTGAAGAAATAAATAAAGCGAATGTAGATAAATTAACTTCTGCAAAAAAAATTCCTAAATTTTTTCCAGGTGATATTGTTAAAGTAGGAGTTAGAATTACTGAGGGAAAAAGAGAAAGAGTTCAATATTTTGAAGGTCTTTGCATAGCTAAAAAAAATAGAGATATAAATTCTTCATTTACTATAAGAAAAATATCTTTTGGTGAAGGTGTTGAAAGAACTTTTGCCTCTTATAGTCCCATTATAAGTTCATTAGAAGTTATTAGATCAGGAAAAGTAAGAAGAGCAAAATTATATTATTTAAGAGATAGAACTGGAAAGTCAGCTAGAATTGCAGAAAAAATTAAGAAAAAAATTGGAATTGAAATAGAAACTTCTCCCGAAATAGTTACAGAAGAAAATATAGCACCAGTTATAACAGAGCCAGAGAATAAAACAGAGGTTCTTCAGGCAAAACCAAAAAAAGAAAGTTCTGAAGAAAAAAAATAATTTTTTTTCGATGCAATTAACTTTATACGATAAAATTTGGAATGAACATCTTGTTCATCAACAAAAAGATGGAACTGCATTATTATTTGTAGATAGACATTTAATACATGAAGTAACAAGTCCACAAGCCTTTGAAGGTCTTAGAAACTCGAACAGAAAAGTAAGACAACCTAATTTAACTTTAGCTGTTGTAGATCACAATATTCCAACGACAGATAGATCAAAAGGTATTAAGGATGAAGATTCTAAAATACAAGTAGAAACCCTTGATAAAAATTGTAATGAGTTTGGTATTCAACTATTTGGTATGAATGACAAAAGACAAGGAATAGTTCATATTGTTGGACCAGAACAAGGATTTACTCAACCAGGAACTGTAATAGTTTGTGGAGACAGTCATACGGCGACACATGGAGCATTTGGATCTTTAGCTTTTGGAATAGGTACTTCGGAAGTAGAGCATGTTTTAGCTACTCAGACACTTGTTCAAAAAAAAGCAAAAAATTTTAGAATTAATGTAAATGGTAAACTTGCGATTGGTGTTACTTCAAAAGATGTTGTTTTACAAATAATTGGAAAGATTGGAACAGCAGGAGGGACAGGTTCTGTGATTGAGTATGCTGGTAGCTTAATTTCAGATTTATCCGTTGAACAAAGAATGACAATTTGTAATATGACTATAGAAGGTGGAGCGAGAGCAGGACTTATTGAGCCAGATCAAAAGATTTTTAACTATTTAAAAGATAGACCAATGTCTCCAAAAAATGAGAGTTGGGATAGAGCTTTAGAATATTGGAATACATTAAAAACTGATAAAGATGCTAAGTTTGATAAGGAAATAAATTTAACTGCAGAAGATATTGCCCCAATGGTTACGTGGGGAACTTCACCCCAAGACGTTGTAACTATTGATGGAAAGATTCCAAATCCAGAAAATGAAAGTAATATAGATAGAAAAAACTCTATTGATAGATCATTAAAATATATGGGTTTAAAAGCGGATGTTGCTGTACAAGATATAAAAATAGATAAAGTTTTTATTGGAAGTTGTACCAATGGAAGAATTGAAGATCTTCGAGAGGCTGCAAAGATTTTAAAGGATAAAAAGAAGGCAGCACATGTTCATGGAATGGTTGTTCCAGGATCTGGTTTAGTGAAAGAACAAGCAGAGCAAGAGGGTTTAGATAAAATATTTATAAAATCAGGTTTTGAATGGAGAGAACCTGGATGTTCAATGTGTCTAGCTATGAATGCTGATAAATTAAAACCAGAAGAAAGATGTGCATCTACTTCAAATAGAAACTTTGAAGGTAGACAAGGAAGAGGTGGGAGAACTCATTTAGTAAGTCCAGGAATGGCAGCAGCAGCGGCAATATCAGGAAATCTTGATGATGTTAGAAAGTATAATAACTAAAATGAAAAAATTTAATTCACTAAAAAGTATTCCAGCATATTTACCAATTGTAAATATTGATACAGATATGATTATTCCAAAGCAATTTTTAAAAACAATAAAAAGAACTGGCTTAGGAAAAAATTTATTTTTTGAGATGAGGTATGATGATAATGGAAAAGAGATTAAGGAATTTACTTTAAATAATGAGCCATATAATAATTCTAAAATATTGATAACAGGAAATAATTTTGGATGTGGATCATCAAGAGAGCATGCTCCTTGGGCACTTTTAGATTTTGGTATTACCTGCGTTATAAGCTCAAGTTATGCTGATATTTTTTATAATAATTGTTTTAAAAATGGAATTCTACCAATTATTTTAAATGAAGAAAAAATAAAAGAACTTTCTGAATATTCAAAAAGAAAAGAGGAAATTTCTATAGATTTAAATAACCAAAAAATTATTTATGGAAATAATGAAATTAAATTTGAAATTGATTCTTTTAAAAAAAAGTGTCTGCTTGAGGGTTTAGATGATATTTCATTATCTTTAGAAAAATTAGATCAAATCTTATCTTATGAAAAAAAAATAATGAATAAGAAACCTTGGATTTTTAATGATTAAAATAAAAAAAAGAAAAATTTTACTATTACCAGGTGACGGTATTGGTCCTGAAGTAATATCAGAAGTAAAAAAAATAATTTTATGGTTTAATTCTAATAAATCTTTAGACTTTGAAATTGATGAGGATTTAGTTGGTGGTGCTGCCTATGATAAATTTAAGAATCCAATAACAGATGAAGTTTTTTATAAAGCTTTAGAAAGTGAAGCAGTAATTTTAGGAGCTGTTGGTGGTCCAAAATATGATAAGTTAGAGTTTTCAAAAAGACCTGAGAGAGCTCTTTTAAAATTAAGAAAAGAATTAAAACTTTTTGCAAATTTAAGACCGGCAATTTGTTTTAAACAGTTAGTAGATGCCTCAAGTTTAAAACCTGAAATTGTTTCAGGATTAGATATTATGATAGTAAGAGAGTTAACTGGTGGAATATATTTTGGAGAACCAAGAGGTATAAAGCCTATTGAAAACGGAGAAAGAAGAGGAATAAATACACATACTTATACAACAAGTGAAATTACAAGAGTCGCAAGAGTTGCTTTTGAATTAGCTAAAAAAAGAGGTAAAAAAGTTACTTCATGCGAAAAATCAAATGTAATGGAAGCTGGTCAACTGTGGAAAGAAGAAGTTCAAACACTTAGAGATAAAGAATTTAAAGATATTGAATTAAGTCATATGTTAGCTGATAATTGTGCAATGCAGCTATTAAGGAACCCAAAACAGTTTGATGTAATAGTTACAGATAACTTGTTTGGAGATATGCTTTCAGATGAAGCAGCTATGCTAACTGGTTCTTTAGGACTTTTACCTTCTGCATCATTAGGAGCCAAAGATAAAGATGGAAATATGAGATCAATGTATGAACCTTGTCATGGATCTGCACCAGATATTGCTGGAAAAGGTATAGCTAATCCAATTGCTACAATTTTAAGTTTTGCAATGGCATTAAAATATTCTTTAGATTTAGATAAAGAGTCAGATAATTTAGAAAAAGCAGTCCAAGATGTGTTAGATGAAGGTTTAAGAACAAAAGATATTTTATCTAAAGGAATGAAAGAAGTAACAACATCACAAATGGGTGATGCAATAATTTCAAAATTACAAAAATAAATATAATTTTTATTTAATTTATAGACTCAATAATGGTAGCAATTCCCATACCTAAACCTATACATTGAGTTGCTAAAGCGTATTTTTTATTTTCTCTTTTTAACAATTGGGCTGCTTTTCCTGTAATTCTTGCACCTGTTGCACCAAGCGGATGTCCCAATGCTAATGCACCACCATCTATGTTAACTATACTATGATCTATATCTAAATCTTTTATGCATGCTAATGATTGAGATGCAAATGCTTCATTTAGTTCTATAATATCAATATCTTTAATTGTTAAATTAGCTCTTTCTAGTGCTTTTTTAGAAGCCCCGATTGGTCCTAAACCCATAGTGTCTGCTTTACATCCTTGAACAGAAGTTGAAATAATTCTAGCTAAAATTTCTAAATTATTATCTTTTGCATATTGTTCTTCACAAATTAAAGTAGCTGCTGCACCATCTGTTAGTGGTGATGACGTTGCAGCTGTTACTGTTCCATTTTGATCGAATGCTAATTTTAATCCATCTAATTTTTCTTGATTACTATTAGGTCTGATATTACTGTCTTGAGAACAATTTCCTATAGAAACAATTTCATTACTAAAATTACCTTTTGTTTGAGCTTCAAATGCTTTTTTATGGCTCGATATTGCAAATTCTTGCTGTTCTTTTCTTGTTATAGAATATTGTTTGGCTACATTTTCAGCAGTAATTCCCATTGAAAAATAAACATTTGGATTATCTTTTTCAGAATATGGATATGGCATATTATCAAAGCCAGTAGTTACCCTAGTCATACTTTCTACCCCACCACATATAAAAACTTTTCCTGATCCCATCGCTATTTTTCCTGCAGCAATATGAATAGCCTCCATTGAAGAACCACACCATCTATCTACCGTCATTCCCGAAGTTTTAATATCCATATCAGTTAGGAAAGTTACTAATTTTCCAATATTAAAACATTGTTCACCAGTTTGAAAAGCACATCCAACTACAATGTCTTCTATGTCACTTTTATTAATTTTAGTTTTTGAAACAAGATTATTAATTACTTTGGCTAATAAATTTACAGGTTTTATATCTATCAGCTCTCCTTTTCTTGCCATAGTAAATGGAGATCTGGAATAACCCGCTATAACTGTTTTAAACATATGGCGTATATATAACTATTTAATCTGGAAATGGCAAAGAGGTTATAGTGCCATTTCTTTTTTTTCCATCGAGAGTTTCAACAAAAACGTTTTCACCTATTTTCCAGTAGTTCTTTAAAATCATAGATAAACCAATATTTTTTTTTATTCTTGGAGAAAAAATGCCTGAAGTAATCTGTCCAATTTTTTTATTATCTTTTGAAAATACCACTAATGGTTGACCAGTAGCTGAACATGGGTCTCCATCAAAAATAATACCTCTCATCTTTTGTTTTATACCTTTATTTTGAATTTTTGTTAAAGCTTGTTTTCCAATAAAGTCGTGCAGAATATTAGGTTTACAATATTTTTCCAGATTACATTCCAATGGATTATTTTCTCCAGTAAAGTCATTACCGTAAGACATAAGTCCAGCTTCAATTCTATCAATTAAATTAGGACAACCTGGTGAAATATTAAATTTTTTTCCAGCTTCCCAAATTGTATCCCAAAGTTTTTCACCCATTTCAATTTTATCAAAATAGCGTTCGTGTATTTTGAAATAAATTTCAAATCCATCTTGCTTACTGTATCCAGATCTTGCAATAACTTGTTTTGTTCCCATGAAATCCATTATTCTAAAGTTAAAAAATTTAATTTTTTTTATTTCTTCCCCAAATATTGATATCATCAGTTCTTCTGATTTTGGTCCTTGAATTGCTAACGGATAAACATCTGGTTCTTCAATATTAACATCAAGATTTAAGCCTAAGGCGTAACCTTTTGCCCATAATAAAATATCAGAGTCTGCAATTGAGATCCAAAACATATCATCTTCTAATTTAAGTAATACAGGATCATTTATCATACCTGCATTTTCATTAAGCATGGGTATATAAAAACATTTTCCTATTTCCATGTTTTTTAGTGATCTAGGTGTCATTTTTTGTACAAGCTTCAGTGCATCTGGTCCACTAATTTGAACTTGTCTTTGACATGAAACATCCCAAATCTGTACTTCTTTACTTAAGTGCCAGTAATCTTCCTCAATAGAATTTTTAAATCCTTTTGGTAAAAGCATATGATTTACAACTGTAAAATCAGAAACACCGTGCTTTTCTACTTTGTTTGTGTATGGAGTTCTTCTTATTCTACGTGACATATTTAATTTTATATTTTTTGACATAAAACTTTAATTATTAAATTATTATTTAGGCCACCAAATTGAATAACCATTTGGAGATATGATAATTGGTAAGTGATATTTTTTTTTAGGATCTTCCATTTTAAATTTAACTATTATTTCAGATACAATTTTTTTTTCAGAAAAATAATCTGCAGTTTTACAAACCATTTCATAATCACAAGCGCAGTCATCTTTTGAAAGTTCAAAATCTTTTAAAATTCTTCCTCCTTGATCTGTTTCAGTTTCTAAAAATATTTTTTTAACCCCAGAAGAATTTATTTGGTTAATTATCACTTTAACCCCATTTGCATGAGTTCCATTAACTGAATTAAGTAAATGAGATGAAAATATTGCCATAAGTTTATTCTATTGATGCCTTATCTCTCTTATCGCTTACTGCTGCAACAATCGGACTTATTACACCTTTTGCTTTTACATTTACACATGCAGTTTTTCCACTTTCAATAGCTCTTTTTAATGCAGGAGCAAGCTGCTCTCTTTTTGTAACAAGTTCTCCGTGACCTCCAAAACCCTCAAAAATTTTATGAAATGGTATATCTCTAAAATCTGTAGCAAAATGTTTGCCATTTTCAAATAATCGCTCTTGCTGTTGTGAAATGCAGTCTAATCCTCCGTTATTATCAATAACAACAACAATAGGTTTTTTTTCTTGAAAAGCTGCTTCTATCGACAGCCCACCCGAAAGAAAAGCTCCATCACCACTTATAAGAATTACTTTTGAATTTGGATTTATATTTTTAGCAGAGATAGCAAAGGGCACACCAACACCTAACATGCTAAATGTACCTGGGTGTAAAATTCCTTTAAGTTTTTTACCTTTTGATCCAGCTATATTAATTGCAATTTCAGACCAAAAATGAGTATTTCCTCCGTCTATAACAAGCCAATCATTTTCACCAATTGCATCTTGAACATCTAATGCTAATTGAAGAGGATGTATTTTACCTCCATTTTTTTCAGCATCTTTTGTTTCTTTTTCTAAATCTTTTAATGATTTATTAACCCATTCCTTTTTTTTTGTTTTATTAAGATCAAACCATTCTCGATTTAAGTTCCATTTATTATTCGTTTTAAGTTTATTTAAAGTATCAAAAAATACACCAGGATCACATAATAGATTAAAATCTGCCGCTCTATTAAGTTCAATTTCTTCATGAGATCCATTAATACATATAAGTTTTGTAGTTTTAGGAAATAAAGGAGGGTTACCAAAATTCATTTGGTTATCTAATCTTGCACCAACCATTAATACCAAATCAGATTCATGTATAGCAAATTTAGATGGAGGATATTGATGAATGTCAGCTAGCCCCATATATGAATCTGCTTCCTCACCAAGTAACTTTTGATGATAAGGAATATTAAATATTGGAATATTTAAACTATTTCCCGTTTCTTCTAATTTTTTTTCAGATCCTGACCACCAAATACCATGGCCACCAATCAATACTGGCCTTTTTGAATTACAGGTCAATTCTAATATTTCAGAAATATGGTTTGGATCAGGCCAAGCTTTTGCAATTGGTTTTTTTTGATGTGAGAAAGGCCTTTCTTCAAGGCCAGAGTCTTCCGAGAAAGATGAAAACATTATATCAACAGGAACACTTAAATGAACCGCTCCTGGATAACCATTCGTTGCAATTCTATATGCTTTATCTACAAATTCTCGAATACGCGTACCATCAGTAATACTGGCACTATACTTTGTTAAAGGTGCAGCTATTGCAACATCATCTATTTCTTTAAAACCACCTGAGCCTTGTCTTTTTAAACTACTTGATCCCGTTATAAAAATTACAGGCGATCTTTCGCCCCAAGCCTCCATCATTGAAGGTACTGCATTTGCAAAACCTTCAGGACCAACAAGACAAACTGATGGTTTACGAGTAATTCTTGTATGTCCATCTGCTAAATGACCAGCTATTTGTTCATGTGGACAATTTATAACTTCCATTTGGCATTCCATAAACCCTTCTAAAGCTGGGTTACAAAACCCTCCAGATAATGTAAAAACATTTTCAATACCTTTATCTTTTAAAGCTCTAGCTATTAATGAACCACCTCTAATTTTTTTTTCTGTCATATTTTTAGTATTTCATATTTTGTATAAATTTTTTAGCAATTATTTCTGAAGTAATATCGTTTATATCAGTTAAACCAACCAATCCTAGAGCTGTACTTAATTCATCTTTAATTATATCTAAAATTCTTCTTAAACCTTTTGCACCATCTGCACCAATACCGTACATTAATGGTCTTCCTATCATCACGTAATCAGCACCTAATGCAAGTGCTCTAATTATATCGCTTCCACCTCTAATTCCACTATCAAAAAGCATTGGAAAATCTTTTCCTAATGCATTTCTAATAATAGGCAAAGCCTCAATAGCAGCAGTGGCACTATCAAGCTGTCTCCCACCATGATTTGAAACCTGAATTGCATCGGCTCCTGAATTTTTAATTTTAATAGCATCTTCGGGTGACATAACACCTTTTACAATCAATTTTCCTTTCCATGAGTCTCTAACACGTTTAAGAGTATCCCAGTCTGTAGCCCCTCTACTTTCGGTTCTTATAAATTTATTTCCATTTTTAGAGGTTTCATAATTCATTGGCTTTGGAATACCATTAAATAATGTTGTTAATGACCAAATAGGATGCATTGCAAAATCTAATAATTGTTTTGGTCCAATTTTAAAAGGTACTGTAAAACCATTTTTATTATCTTTTGCTCTTCTAAATTGAATTGGAACATCGACAGTTAGAATTGCAACTTTATAACCTGTTTGTTCTGCTCTTTTTAAAAGTTCCATTACAAAATTTTCTTGAAAATTATATAATTGAAGCCAAGAACGACCTTTTGTTAATTCAAACATTTTTTCTAAAGATGTAGAAGATGCCATTGAAACACATGTAGGAATATTATTAACAATACTTTCATTTGCTAACATTTGGTCGGCATCTGCCCAAGTTAGATTACACATACCCATTGGAGAAAAACCAAATGGCTGATCAAATTGAATATCTAAAAATTTTTTTTTTAAAATTCTATTTTCTACATTTCTTAAAACTTTAGGTTCA
Source organism: Candidatus Pelagibacterales bacterium (assembly GCA_004213155.1). Lineage (GTDB taxonomy): Bacteria > Pseudomonadota > Alphaproteobacteria > Pelagibacterales > Pelagibacteraceae > MED-G107. The sequence goes on along the minus strand of SHAN01000005.1, from coordinate 17,310 downwards.
AGTCTTATTTGATCTAAAGCAGTACTATTGATTTCACAAAGTTTTTCATCTCCAGCTGAGCCATCTACAAAATCAAACATTAATTTAGGCATTCTTTTTTGAGCTAAATTTCTTGCATCTTCTATACTATGAATTTTTTTACTTGCTGATATTTTGCTCATAATTTTTTTCTATATACTCTTTTAGACTAATTTTTTTATTTGTATCTATAAAATAGGCGTTATGGTCTTTTCTTGAAGAATAAACTTCTGACGGTTTTCCGTCAATAAAAAGTACAGCTACGCCATCTTCAATTGCAATCCCTGGAGATAATTTATTATTTTTAATATTATTTTTAAATTGCTCAATCCTTTTAGACTCTGATGCATGAGGTGTACAGCTTCCTGATATTAGACTAATTCCTTTTAAAGGTTTTAAGCTACCATCCGAATCTGATAAAATCCAATCAAACCAGCAAACTGCCCCCGCACTTACTCCCGAAAGTATAATGCCATTTTCATAAGCTTTTCTGAAAATTTTATCTAGTTCATTTTGTTTCCAAATTTTTAACATATAGGATGTATTTCCTCCCCCAACATAAATAATATCTTTCTTTAAAATCCAATTATTAAAACCATCTATATTTGAACAAAGATTAAAATGAGATAATTCATGACTCATTTTATTAAATCTTTGATAAAATAAATCTACTTTATATTTATCATCCTTACTTGCTGTAGCTAAAAAACCTATCTTGAGATTAATTGTATCAGATTGATTTAAAACAAACTGATCTAAATCTTTATCTGATCGATGTGTAAAACCGCCACCTCCTATAGCAACTATTTTTTTTTTAATTTTATTCATTTAATTAAATTTAAAATTTAGATTAATATATATTTAGTATAAAAAAAAATAACTTTCTTAACTTTTTTTTATACCTATCCATGGTTTAGGTTTGTTTGGAATATCTTTATTAATACCTCTTACAATTTCACCTTTAGGATCATACATTGGTAAAGTACATATTTCACCTTTGCGAATTTTATTATCTGTGCATTTAACATCTATTATAGTTCCAGGGCCAATATCAGCGTTATCTAATAAAACTATTCCAACTCCACATACTTGAAAAGGAGACCAGGTACTTGATGTAACTTGACCAATTATTTTATTTTCATATTTAATATTTTTTCCTTTTAATGCTATTCCATCTTGAACTCTCAAACCCCAGGATCTGCAATTTTTATCTGATTTAATTAATGCAGCTCGTCCAATAAAATCTTTTTTTTTTAAATCAACGAAACGTCCTAATCCTACTGAAAAAGGATTTGTATCTTTTGTAAAATCCTGACCAGCAGAGAGAAGACCGGCTTCAATACGTCTGCCTCGAAATGAGGGTGTTGCAGTTAAAATCATTCCCATCTTACTTCCTTCACTAAGTATTAAATCACCCAACATTTCAGAATTATTTTGAGGACGAAAATAAATTTCCCACCCAAGTTCATTAGTAAAACCAGTACGACTTATTATAACTTTTTCATTTGCTATTGAAACTTCTATCCAGTCAAAATATTTCCACGACTCACTTATTGGCTCTTTAGTTAAATGATCAAGAAGTTTCATAGAATTTGGTCCTTGTATTTGACTAACCCATACATTTGGATCATGTATCTTTATATCAAGACCTTCAGCATTTGCTTTGTACCATGAAAAAAGATCTCCATCAGCTTGCACAAACCAGTAACGATTATTATCAATTCTTAAAAGCAAACCATCTGTAATCATTCCACCATCATGATAACAAGCAAATTGGTAAGAGCATCTTCCTTTTTTTACTTTTGAAATATCACGTGGAAAAATTTTTTGTAATAATTTTAATGCATCGGGTCCTGAAATTTCATAAGGACGCTCACCAGTATGACGGAGAATTAATTCTTGTCTTGTTTTCCAGTATTGATCATTAGATGATACATTTGATAGTTTTTCTGTCGTTAAACGACCAGCATATTGCGAATACTCTGGATCAAATGGTAGCTCTTGATAAGTCAGAGGGTGAATAGATAAACTTCTCGCTAATTCTACAGGATTACCTTTTTCTATCATAGATGGTTTTATTGAAAATCTTATTTTTTTGAGAGATTTATGCATATAAGACGCTAATTTATGTTAGATGTATGATAAAATTTTAATATTATTATCTAACGTAATCAATAAAAAAACAAACTTTTCTCTGTTGATATATATGATCTGAATTGTTAACTTTCTTCTTTTAAAATATAGAGGGGAAAATAATGAAACACATTTTTAAATTGATATCAATTTCTTTGATATCATTACTAGTAACTTTTTCAGCTGCTAATGCGTCAAGTGGAGTATTTAAATTATCACATGACCTTGGTTTTGGAAAAGACACAAACTTAGACGCAATTACTAAAGGACGTTTATTCCAAGTAGTGATTATGACGCAAAACCGTTTAGTAAGAAAAGATCTTAAAGGAGTAACTTCAGCTGAATTAGCAACAGATTGGTCTGGAAATGCAGACGCAACTGAATGGACTTTTAATCTTCGTAAAGGTGTTAAATTTCACGATGGATCTGATTTTGATGCAGAGGATGTTAAATATTCTTTAATGCGTGTAAAAGATCCTGATATTGGATCACCCGCAAAAAAAAGTATGAGCTCAGTGACAGATATAGAAGTAATAGATTCTCATACAGTTAAGATGAAATTAAATACTTCTTTTGCTGACTTTCCACTTTTATTAACTGATTATAGGTTAAGAATGATACCATCAGGTTCTGGAGATACCATTGGAAAAACTGGAATTGGTACTGGTCCTTTTATAGTTGATAAATTTGATCCAGAAGGAACTACTATTTTAAAAGCTAATCCAAATTATTGGGAAGGCGCTCCTGGACTTGCTGAAGTTCATGTAATTGCAATACCTGATGGGGAAGCTAGAGTTCAAGCCTTACTTACTGGTCAAATTGATATGAACAGATATGTTCCTTTTACTCAGAAAAAAATATTTGATGGTAATTCTAAATTTAAAACTACAGTTGTTCCTACTGGTAACTGGAGAGGTATGGTTATGAGAACAGATACAGCTCCTTTTGATAATCCAAAAGTTAGAAAAGCTGTAAGATTAGCTGTGGATAGACAAGAGCTTGTTGATCTTGTAATGGGTGGAGCTGCTACTGTTGCATGTGATACACCTGTTGCACCATCTGATCAATATCGTTTAAACATGAAATGTCCTCAAAATATTAAAAAAGCTAAAAAGCTTCTTAAAGATGCTGGATATCCTGACGGAATAGAAATGGTTATTCATGTTTCAACTAAAGAACCTACTTGGCCAACAATTGCAGAAGTTATGCAACAACAATTAGCCAAAGCTGGAATTAAAGTTGAAGTTAAAATGACACCTTCAAAAAGTTACTGGAAAGAAACTTGGATGAAGAAACCAGTTGCTATGACACGTTGGAATGAAAGACCAGCTGATAGTGCATTACATGAAATTTATCACAGTGGAGCAAAATGGAATGAGTCTTTTTTCAAAAATCCAGATTTTGATAAAAATCTAGCTAATGCAAGAGGTGAGCTAAACTTCAAAAAAAGAAGAAAAGCTTACAGAAATGCACAAAAAACTTTATGGGAAGAATCTGGAACAATGATTCCTTACCATGTATCTAAACTTGTTGTTACTTCTTCAAAAGTAAAAAATCTTGATGAAGTAGAGGTTTTTTCAGTTAGATGGCATAAAGTAAAAGTAGATTAATATAAATTATTTTTTACAGGCCTTTAATTAGGCCTGTAAAATTATTTTCATTTATCAATATTTAATTTTTAAAATAAAGACCAAAAACCTTAATTATGTTTTTTTTAATTTTTAAAAGAATTTTATTGGGTTTAATAACCTTATTTATTGTATCTCTAATTACTTTTGTTGGCACAGAAATATTGCCAGGGGATGCTTGCACAACTTATCTTGAACGTGAAGCTTATGGAGCGGCACTTGAAGCGTGCTATAAAAGATTGGGACTAGATATCCCAGCTTATGAAAGATACTTATCTTGGGCTTATAATGTAATTCAAGGAGATTTTGGTTATTCTTTAAGTGGGCAGATGCCAATTAATGAAGTTTTAGGACCAAGGATAAAAAATTCAATGGTTTTAGCTTCTGCAGCAATAATTATTGGTATACCCATGGCTTTAATCTTAGGAATCATTACCGCTCTTTGGAGAGATAAATTGCCAGATATAATTATCTCTACATTGGCAATATTTTCAATGACTATTCCAGAATTTATTAGTGCTACTTTATTAATTTTAATAGTAGCTATCTGGCTTGAATGGTTACCAGGAATTGTAATAGTGCCAACTGATGTTACTTTTTTTGAATTACTTCCAAATATAATTTTGCCAGTGATAGCAATCGCCATGATAATGACTGCGCATATGGCTCGAATGGTTCGATCAAGTGTAATTCAAGTAATGGCAAGTGATTATGTACAAATGGCAATTTTAAAAGGTGTACCTTATTGGAAAATGGTTTTTAAACATGTTCTACCAAACGCATTATTGCCAGCAATAAATGTTGTAGCCTTAACTATTGCCTGGCTTTTAGGTGGAGTTGTAGTTACAGAAGTTGTATTTAATTATCCTGGACTTGGTCGTTTAGTTATTGAGTCAATATCAAATAGAGACTTACCAGTTGTTCAAGCCCTAGCCATTATTCTTGCTTCAATTTATGTAAGCATAAACTTAATAGCAGATGTAATGACTTTAATGTTAAATCCAAGATTAAAAACACTTCAAATAAGAAAATAGAATGGAAAATAGAAAAGAAAACCCAAAAAATATACTATCTAAAGTTTTAGAAGTTTTGAGTACTATGGCATCTAAACCATCAGGACTTATTGGTTTGTCTATTTTATTTTTCCATATAACTCTAGCTATAACAAGTCCTTGGTTTGTCCCTTATGATTATAAGGCAATAGATCCTACATTAATGTTACAAGCACCCTCATCTGAATACTGGTTTGGAACAGATAGCTTAGGTAGAGATGTATTTACAAGAACATTATTAGGAGGAAGGATTGCTCTTACTGTAACTTTTTTTGGTTCTTTAATTGCACTTTTATGGGGTGGTCTTTTAGGAATTTTTTGTGGTTTGGTAGGTGGTAAAATAGACGATATAGTAATGAGAATAGTTGATGCTTTCTTATCTATACCATGGATACTAGCTATGTTGTTAATAGTTTCTCTTCTTGGAACCTCTATAGAAGTATTAATACCAGCACTTGGTTTTTTCTATGGTAAAGGAATAGTAAGAGTTGCTAGAGCAGCAACACATGATGTTATTGCAAAAGATTTCATAGCCTCTGCTAAAGCTAGAGGTCATAGTAATATGTCTATTATTTGGAATGAAATATTACCAAATGTAAGAGATGCAATTTTAGTTGAAGGAGCAATGAGGTGGTCATGGATGTTACTTGGTTTCAGTTCGTTATCTTTTTTAGGCTTTGGGGTAAGTCCACCAACACCTGATTGGGGATTAATGATATCTAATGCAAGAGGATTAATGTCGTTTGCATGGTGGTCTGTTATTTCGCCAATAGTAGGATTAAGCAGTTTGATTATTGGAATTAATTTAACGGCAGATGCTTTTGCAAAAGCTCTAGGAATTGATAGATCAACAAAGGCTCCGGTTTAATATGGCTAATTATATTCAAACAGTCAAAAATTTATCAATTGGTTTTAAAAGTCAAAAAGGAAAGGAAATATCTATTCTTAGAAATATAACTACTAATATTAAAAAAGGAGAAACGGTTGGAATAGTCGGAGAGTCTGGATCAGGAAAAAGTACACTAGCGTTAGCAATGATGGGTTATGTAAAACATGGTCTTTATACAATGAGCGGAGAATGTTTATTTAATTCATCAAATCTTTTAAATATGACAAACAGGGATCTAGAAAAAATTAGAGGAAGAAAAATAGCAATGATACCTCAAAATGCTGGACAATCATTAACACCAAATCTAAAGATAGGTTATCAAATAGAAGAAGCTCTTAAATTACATACAAATTTAAATAAAGAGGAAAGAGAAAGTAAAATTTCTGATTTATTAAACAAAGTAAGATTACCCTCTCCTGATATAATGGCACTTAGATACCCTCATGAACTTTCAGGAGGACAACAACAACGTGTTGCGGTTGCCATGGCGCTTGCGGGAAACCCTGAATTATTGTTACTAGATGAACCTACTACTGGACTAGATGTTACAACCCAAGCTCATGTTTTAGAACTCCTAAAAGATATTGCTAAAGATACAGGTACATCAATGGTTTATGTTAGTCATGATCTTGGAGCTATAGCTCAAGTATGTGATAGAGTCATTGTGATGTATGCAGGTGAAATTGTTTTAGAAGGACCTGTTAGAAAAATTTTAAAAGAACCTATTCACCCATATACACATGGTTTATTAAATTCTATTCCTAAACTTTCTTTGTCAGGCCTTCCAGATTCAATGCCAGGCAGTCAACCACAGCCAGGTCATGCTGGAGAAGGTTGTAGTTTTTATGATAGATGTAATATTTCAGTTGAAAAATGTAAAGATAGTGCGCCTAAATTAGAATATATTTCTGAAATTGACACTAGTGTAAGATGTTTTAATCATCAAGAATTAAAAATTAATAAAAAAAAAAATAGTTTCTCAAATAATATAAATAAAAAAAATATAAAAATTAATGAAATTTTAAATCTAAATGATGTTTCTATTACATATGCAAAACAAAGTTTTTTAGATCAGATATTTAATAAGATCACAGATTCTAATCCAACAGTTAAAGATATAAATATAAATATAAACAAAGGAGAAACTATTGCATTAGTTGGGGAGTCTGGTAGCGGGAAATCAACAATTTTAAAATCTATTGCAGGATTATTAAAAAATAAAGATGGTTCTATAAAATTTAATCAAGATAAGGTTTTATCTTCAGATTTAAGAAATAGAAGCTCTGATGATCTACGTTCTATTCAATTAATATTTCAAAATCCTGATGAATCGTTAAATCCTAATCATACTGTTGAGCAAATACTCTCTCAACCACTAAAATTGTATTTTGATTTTAAAGGAGAAGAGTTAAAAAAAAATATTATACAATTACTTAAAAAAGTTAGACTTGGAGAATTTTATATGGGCAGATATCCCAGGCAGCTATCAGGAGGAGAAAAACAAAGGGTAGCAGTTGCTCGAGCTTTTGCTGCAAAGCCTGATATTATTTTGTGCGATGAGGTCACATCTGCATTGGATGTTTCTGTTCAGGCAGCTGTATTAGATTTATTAAATAATTTAAAAGAAGATCTTGGAACAACTTATATTTTTGTTTCACATGACCTAGCTGTTGTAAAAGCTATAAGTGATAGAGTAGCAGTTTTATATCAGGGTAGATTATGTGAGATTGGACCTTCAAAAAATGTTTATCAATTTCCTTCTCATCCCTATACTGAAGTTTTACTAGGAGCTGTATTAGATCCTGATCCAGACATTAAACCAAAATTAATTGCAGAAGATATTGTGGAAGAAAAGCCTCCAGAAAATGGATGTTGTTTTCAAGGAAGATGTCCAAGAATACTTGGAGATAAATGTAGAAATGAAGTGCCACCTTGGCAAATTGGAGAAAATGGAAATTCTATTCGTTGTCATATAAGTATAAAAGATTTAAAGTCACAACAGTTCTAATAATGATTGCTCTCATTAAATTTATTATTTATAAACTTTCTTAAAATTTATGAAAATAAAAAAAGTTGTAGTAATAGGTTCTGGAACAATGGGCAGTGGAATAGCTGCTCAACTTTGTAATGCTAATATTCCAGTCACTATATTAGATTTAACAACAGAAATAAGCAAAAAGGCGAGAGAAAGAATTTATAAATCAAGACCTCCATTATTAATAGATAAATCAAAAATAGATAATATAAATATTGGTAATATTAATGATAATTTTAATACGGTTAAGGATGCAGACTGGATAGTTGAGGCTGTAGTTGAGAGAATAGATATTAAACATAATATTTATGAAAAAATATTTAAAGAGAGAAAAATTGGATCAATAGTTTCATCCAATACTTCTTCTATTCCAATTAAAGTTTTATCTGAAAAATTATCAGTAGACGAAAAAAAAGATTTCTGTATTACACACTTTTTTAACCCAGTAAGATATATGGATCTTTTAGAAATAGTTAAAAATCAAGATAGTGACATAGAAAAAATTAACTCCTTAAAGAAATTTTGTGAAGAAGATTTAGGTAAAGGTACAATCATTTGCAATGATACACCTGGTTTTTTAGGGAATAGAGTAGGTGTTTTTGCGATGCAAGTTGCTATGACTGAAGCTTTTAAAATGAAACTTTCAATAGAAGAGGCAGACTCAATTTTTGGAAGACCAATGGGAATTCCAAAAACAGGTGTATTTGGTTTATATGATTTAATTGGTATTGATCTTATGGCTGATGTACTAAAAAGTTTTATTAAAGAATTACCAAAATCTGATGAATTTCAAGAAGTTGCTAAAGAAATTCCTTTAGTTAAAAAATTAATAGATACTGGCTATACAGGTCGTAAAGGTAAAGGTGGCTTTTATAGAATGAATAAAGAAGGTAATAAAAAAATTCTTGAAGCTATCAATTTAGAAACAGGAGAATATTTTCAATCAAAAAAAATAGATATTAAATCTGACAAAGTAGATTTAAATAAATTAATAAATAGAAATGATAAATATGGAGAGTATGCATGGTCAGTAATTTCTAAAATAATTAAATATGCATCTTCATTAGTTCCGGGGGTTACAGATAAATTTAATGACATTGATGAAGCAATGAGGCTTGGATTTAATTGGGCAAAAGGTCCTTTTGAAATGTTAAAAGATATTGGAGTAAAAAATTTTTTTGAAAAAATTGATAATGTTGAAAATAATGTTTTTTTAGAAAATTTATTAAAAACTAAAAATGAAAATTTTTATGGTGAGAGACAATTGTATACTGAAATTGAGACTTTAGGAAAAATAAAATCTAAGGCAATTACATTAGATAAGAATGACTCAGCTGATATCTACCGTTTTAAAGATTTTAATATTGTAGAATTTAAAACAAAAGCAAATGCTTTAGATTATAATTCAATGGATTGTCTAAAAAAAGCAACAGATAAACCTTTAATAATTATTAATGAAAGTATGCAATTTTCAGCAGGAGTTAATTTAACTTATACAATGAATTTTGCTAATAAAGGTGATTTCAAATCTATAGAAAAATTTGTTAAATATTTTCAAGAAACTTGTAAGCATCTTAAATATTCAAAATATCCAGTAGTTTCTGCACCATCTGGCCTAGCACTTGGTGGAGGTTTTGAAGTTTTGGTTCAAAGCAATTTTGTAGCATCGCATACAAACATAGTCATTGGTTTAGTCGAGACTATTGTTGGATTGATACCAGCTGGGGGAGGTTGTAAAGAAATGTTATGGAGATGGTCACAAGATGAAAAAGCCAAGAATGATCCTGATTTTGCTCCACTTAAGGTTTTTGATATTATTGGATATGGTAAAACAGCAGCATCTCCAGTTGAAGCTGAGCCACTGAAATATTTACTTCCTGAAAATAAAAAAATAATGAGTAGGAATAGCTTGCTGAAAATATCAAGAAAAATTCTGGATGATAATAAAGATTTTAAACCACCCAATGAATGTAAATTTAAACTTTCAGGGGAAAAGGTTAGAGAAAAGATGTTAAATTCTTTGGAAAAATTATATGATGAAAAAAAAATATTAGAACATGGTCTAGAAGTTGGTAAAGAATTAGCATATGTTTTGAGTGGTGGAAAAACAGATTTAACCAAAGAATTAAGCGAAGATGATTTATTTAAATTAGAATTAGATGCATTTATGAAATTAATACAAACACAAAAAACTCAAGATCGTATTAAATATACGCTCTCCACTGGAAAACCTTTAGTAAATTAAATGCCAATTTATACTGCACCAGTAGAAGATATGATGTTTCTTTTTGAAAAATTAAGAAATAATAAAAATTATAATGAAATAGAAAAATATAAAGAAGTTAACTCAGAGTTAGCTAAAAATATCTTAGAAGAAGCTGCTAAAATTAGTGAAAATATAATATTACCTTTAGCAAAATCAGGAGATGAAAATCCTCCTATATTAGAAAATGGAATAGTAAGAACTTCTCCAGGCTATAAAGAAGCTTATACAAAATTTATTGAAGATGGATGGATATCATTATCGTGTGATCCTAAATATGGAGGACAAGGTATGCCAAGGACAGTAAGTGTATTCTTTGATGAAATGTTATCTTCTGCCTGTCTTTCATTTAAACTTTATAGTGAACTTACTATTGGAGCTTATAACTGCATTTCTCATCATGCAAGTGATGAAGTAAAAAATAAATATCTTCCTAAAATGGTTGAAGGAAAATGGAGCGGCACTATGTGTCTTACTGAACCTGTATGCGGAACTGATTTAGGTATGTTAAAAACTAAAGCAATAGAGCAACCTGATGGAACTTATAAAATAAGTGGACAAAAAATATTTATTACTTCAGGAGATCATGATCTTACAGAAAATATACTTCACTTAGTAATTGCTAGAGCTTCAGATTCACCATCTGGCACTAAAGGTATAAGTTTATTTCTTGTCCCAAAATTTATAGTTAAAGAGGATGGGTCAATTGGTCAAAGAAATGGAGTTTCTACTGGATCAATTGAAGATAAAATGGGAATTAAAGGATCAGCAACTTGTGTTTTAAATTTTGATGACGCCGTAGGTTATATGATAGGTCCAAAGAATAAAGGACTTAATTCAATGTTTACAATGATGAACTTAGAGAGAATTGTTGTTGGAATTCAAGGACTAGGAATTTCTGAAATTGCTTATCAAAATTCATTAAGCTATGCAAAAGAGAGAAAACAAGGAAAGGCTAATAATACTAAATCTTCTAATGGTGGAGCTGATAATATAATTGAACATGCAGATATTAGAAAATCTTTACTTAATATGAAGTCAATTATTGAAGGTCAACGAGCTTTATGCTTTTGGCTATCTCAACAAACAGAAGTAAGCCTTTACCATAGTAATGAAAAAATTAAACAAGAAGCATCAGATTTTGTTTCACTATTAACGCCTGTTGTTAAATCGTTTTGTACCGATATGGGCATGGAAATTACAAGTGATGCTATGCAAGTTCATGGAGGTTATGGTTTTACTAAAGACCAAGGAATTGAACAGTTATATAGAGATAATAGAATCACACCTATTTATGAAGGTACAAATTCAGTTCAGGCTGCTGATTTAGTTTTTAGAAAATTAGTAAATAAAAATGGAGATATAATTAATAAATATTTAGAGTTGATCAAGAAAGATTGTAATATTGAAAACGATAAAATTAAGCCATTTGTTAAAGAATTAAATTATCATTTAAAAATTTTGTCTGATTTTACTTTATGGATTAAAGATAAACTACAAAATTCAAAAGATGATGTTAGTGCAGCATGCAATGATTATCTAAAATCATTAGGTTTTGTTTCTATTGCTTATTCATGGATTAAAGTTTTAGAAGTAAGTTTTAAAGAATATGATCAAAATAAAAATTTTTATGAAGACAAAATACAAACTGCAAATTTTTATTTTAAAAGAGTTTTACCAAGAGCAGAAAGTCACTTTAAAACAGCAACATCAGGAAGTGATTATATAATGAATTTTAAATTTAATTAGCATGAGTCAGTACGAAAAAAATTTAGATAAGAATAAGGCAAACTATGTTCCTCTGACCCCAATATCTTTCTTGGAAAGAGCCAAGGACATATATCCTAATTATGAAGCAATAGTTTATGAAGACCGGAAGTATACATGGAATGAAGTCTATAAAAGATCTATTAAATTTGCCAGCGCACTTGAGAAGGTTGGTATCACAAAAGGAGATACAGTTTCGTTTTTAGCTTTTAATACACCAGAAATTTTTGAAGCTCATTATTCAGTCCCAATGACTGGTGGAGTTTTAAATACAATTAATATTAGACTGGATGCTAAAACTATTGCTTACATCTTGGATCATAGTGATGCCAAAGTACTTGTAGTAGATAGACAGCTTCATGTTGAAGTTAAAAAGGCATTAAAAATTTTAAATAAAAAAATTATTATTATAGATATATACGATAAATATGCAGACCAGTCTAAATTAGAAAAAATTGGTGATTTAGAATATGAAGAATTTTTAAATTCAGGTGATGAAAATTATATTTGGAAAGTACCAGAAGATGAATGGCAAGCTATTTCATTAAGCTATACTTCAGGAACAACAGGAAATCCAAAGGGAGTTGTTTATCATCATAGAGGATCATATTTAATGTCAACTGGTAGTGCAGTAGCATGGAATATGCCAAATAGATTAAATTTTTTAACTATCGTACCCATGTTTCATTGTAATGGTTGGTGCTACCCATGGACCATTCCAATGCTAAACGGGAGAACAATTTGCTTAAGAAATATTGATGTAAAAAAAATATTTGAATTGATTGAAAAATATAGTGTAACTCATTTTGGAGGTGCACCAATTGTTTTAAATATGATTACTAGTGCTCCAGAAGCTGATAGAAAAAAATTAAAACAAAAAGTTTATGTCTTAACAGCAGGAGCTCCTCCACCAAGTATTATTTTTAAAAAAATGAAAAGTCTTGGTTTTGAGGTTATGCATGTTTATGGTCTAACAGAAACTTACGGTCATGTTACTCAATGTGCGTGGAATGAGGAATGGGATGAATTTGATGAAGAAAAACAAAATGAAATTAAAGCTAGACAAGGTGTTAGATACCCTAATACAGAAGGTGTAACTGTTATGGATCCTGAAAGTATGAAAGAGGTTCCAAAAGATGGTAAAACAATTGGTGAGATAATGATAAGAGGAAATGTAGTTATGAAAGGCTATTTTAAAGATAAAGATGCTACTGATAAAGCAATGAAAGGTGGATGGTTTCATACTGGTGATTTAGCAGTAATGCATCCTGATGGTTATGTAAAAATACAAGATAGATCTAAAGATATAATTATTTCTGGTGGTGAAAATATATCCTCAATTGAAATAGAAAATACTCTAGCAAAGCACCCGTCAGTATCAATTGCAGCTGTAGTAGCTAAAGCAGATGAAAAGTGGGGAGAAGTTCCTTGTGCATTTATCGAAGTTATTAAAGATAAACCAGTTAGTGAAAAAGAATTGATAGATTTTTGCAAAGAAACCTTAGCTAGTTTTAAAGTTCCCAAAAAAGTTGAATTTTGTGAACTTCCCAAAACTTCAACAGGAAAAATACAAAAATTTGAATTACGAAAAAAGGCCAAGGAGCTAAACTGATTTTAAACGTCGATAATAAAGACGTGTTCATATCAACTGGCGGTATGGACATTGATAAAAAAAAATCAACTATTTTGTTGATACATGGAAGTGGCCTTACTCATATAGTCTGGTCGCTACACGAACAGTTTTATTCATCACAAGGTTTTAATGTTTTATCAGTGGATATTCCTGGTCATGGAAATTCAGAAGGACCTTCACTAAAATCTATAGAAGAAATCTCTAATTGGATAAAGTCATTGATGTTAAAACTTAATATTAAAAAAATAATTCTTGTTGGACATTCACAAGGCGGTTTAGTTTGTATTGATTTTGCATCAAGATATTCGGAATTAGTCGAAAAAATAGTTTTGGTTGCTAATTCATATAAAATGCCAGTTAATCAAGACCTTATTGATCTAGCAGAATCTGGAGATGAAAAAGCAGTGTTGTTAATGATGAAGTGGGGGTATGAAGGATCAAAGGCTTTCATTGGAGGAAATCCAGTAAAAAAAATTGTTAATTCTGCAAGAGATATTAGAGAGATTTTAGCAGTAGACTTAAATGCATGTAATAATTATAAGGATGGCGAAAATGCAATTAAGAAAATTAATTGTCCAACATTATGTATATTTGGAGACTTAGATAAAATGTGTCCAAGCAAAGTAGGAATTAAAATGGCAGAAAAAATAAAAAATTCAGAAACAAAAATTATCTCTGATTGTGGACATATGATAATGTTCGAGAAAGCATTTGAAATGAGAAAATTAGTAAAAGAATTTATTATAAAATAAAAAATGAAAAATTATTCAATAGGCAAATCCAGAAGAATTAGAAGTACGCCATACACTTCTAGAATTGAAAAACAAGGAGTTACTTCGTATACTACTTACAACCATATGCTCTTACCTGCTGCATTTGGTTCTATAGAAGATTCATATCATCATTTAAAAAAATATGTTCAAGTATGGGATGTTGCTGCTGAGAGGCAAGTAGAAATTTGTGGAAAAGATTCTGCAAGATTAATACAACTGATGACTTGTAGAGATTTATCAAAATCTAAAGTTGGTAGGTGTTATTACTGCCCAATTATAGATGATCAGGCTGGAATAATAAATGATCCGGTAGTTTTAAAATTAAATGAAGAAAAATGGTGGATATCAGTTGCAGATTCGGATGTAATTTTATTTGCAAAAGGACTAGCAATTGGAAATAATTTTGATGTAAAAATAATTGAGCCAAATGTTGATATAATGGCTGTTCAAGGACCAAAGTCATTTAAATTAATGGAAAAAGTTTTTGGAGAAAAAATTACAAAACTGAAATTTTTTGGTTTTGATTATTTTGAATTTAAAGGCACTAAACATTTGATTGCACAGTCAGGATGGTCAAAGCAAGGTGGATATGAAATTTATGTAGAAAATACAAAGTCAGGTCTAGAATTGTATGATTATCTTTTTGAAGCAGGTAAAGAATTCAATATTAAACCAGGGTGTCCAAATTTAATTGAAAGAATTGAGAGTGCCTTATTATCATATGGAAATGATATGGATAATGGTGATAACCCATACGAATGTGGTTTTGATAAATTCATAAATTTAGACTCAAATATAATTTTTTTAGGAAAGGAAAAATTAAAACAAATAAAATCAGAAGGTATTAAAAAAAAATTAATGGGGGTTATTCTGGAGGCTAAAGAGATAAGTTTATCAAGATCTTTAGATATAAAAGATGAAAAATCTAACAAAGTAGGAGAATTAAGATCTGCATGCTATTCTCCTCATTTTGAAAAAGTAATTGGTATTGCAATGCTAGATATGACATTTTTGAGAATGTCCAAATCTGTAAAAATTGATATAAAAAACAGTACTTATAATGGAAAAGTTTGCGATTTACCCTTCATCTAGGTATAAAAGTTTATAAAAGTCATGAATATAGCGATTATTGGTGCAACAGGAAATGTTGGAAGAAAGATACTTGAAGTATTAGAGTTTAAAAAACTTTCTATAGATAATTTATACTTAGTTGCATCATCAAAAAGTATTGGACAAAAAATAAATTTTAGAGGTAAAGAGCTAGAAGTATTTAATCTTGAAACATTCGATTTTTCAAATGTTCAAATTTGTTTTTTTTCTGCAGGTGGAAAAATATCTCAAGAATATGCTATTAAGGCAGCAAAATATTCAGTAGTAATTGACAACTCAAGTTTTTTTAGAATGGATCCTGAAGTTCCTCTTATTGTACCAGAAGTAAACTCTCAAGATTTAAAAAATTATAAAAAGAAAAATATAATAGCAAATGGTAATTGCTCTGTAATACCCTTGGTTGTTGCCTTAAAACCTTTGCATGATTTATATCAAATAAATAGAATTGTAGCTTCCACATACCAATCTGTTTCTGGAGCAGGGAAAGCACCCATGGATGAGTTATTATCTCAGACTAAAGATTTTTATGAAAAAAAAGAATTAAAATCAAAATTTTTTACAAAACAAATCGCTTTTAATGCAATACCACATATCGATAGTTTTTTGAAAGGTGGATATACAAAAGAAGAGCAAAAAATGCACGATGAGGTAAAAAAAATTTTAGATAAAAAAATTAAAGTTACATCAACTTCAGTCAGAATACCTGTTTTAGTTTCTCACGCAATAAGTGTTAATGTTGAATTTAAAAGAAAACACAATTTAGAAGAAATCAAAACTGTTTTAAATTCTTCACCAGGATGTAAGGTTGTAGATGAACATAATGATGGAGGATATATAACTCCAGTGGAAGCAGAAAATAAATATGAAACATTCATATCTAGAATTAGAAATGATAGCTCAAATATAAATTCAATTAATTTATGGATTGTTTCTGATAATTTGCTTAAAGGAGCTGCATTAAACGCAGTAGAAATAGCTGAAATTTTAATGAAAGATTTATAAAATGGATAATAATAATCCACTATCACCCCATATACAAATTTATAAATGGCATATTTCTTCTTTAATTTCTATTTCACAAAGAATTACAGGAGTAGTAAATATTTGTGCTGTGATTTTAATTTGTTTTTGGGTTGGATCGTTATTGTTAGGAGAGAATAATTATGAATATATAAAATTTTTTTTACAATCATTTTTTGGTAAATTTTTTATTATAAGTATTTGTTGGTCTTTTTGTTTTCAAATGTTAAGTGAAATAAGGCATTTGATTTGGGATTTAGGATATGGTTTTGAAATTAAGACATCTAATATATCTGGAGTGGTTGTAATTATTGGATCTTTTATTATGACAATTATATTTTATCTGCTAGGGAGTAAAATTATCTAATATGAATATAGTGACAAAAAAATGGATATTCTTAAAGATTAGTTCTTTAATAATGATTCCTTTAATGGGATGGTTTATAATAAATCTAGTGTCAATATTTGATAAAGATTATAACAATATTGTTGATTTTTTTAGCACTCAACCATCAAAATTATTATTTTCAATCTTTTTGATATTTATTTTTTTTAACTCAGCATTAGCAATAAGTGAAATTTTTGAAGATTATGTAAAGAATGAAAAAATCAAAAGTGTCGCAAACAAATTTGTTAATACTTTTGCTATAATAATCCCTTTAATTACAATTATAATTATATTTAATTTAACGGTATGAGTTCTTATAAAATTATTGATCATGAATACGATGTAGTAGTCCTTGGTGCTGGTGGCTCTGGTTTAAGAGCTGCAGTTGGTTTAAGTGAAGCTGGTTTAAAAACTGCTTGTATATCAAAAGTATTTCCAACAAGAAGTCATACATCAGCTGCACAAGGAGGAATTTCCGCAGCACTTGGGAATATGGGGGAAGATGATTGGAGATGGCACATGTATGATACAGTTAAGGGTTCAGACTGGTTAGGAGATCAAGACAGTATAGAATACTTATGTAAGGAGGCACCAAGAGCAG
>SHAN01000045.1 GCA_004213155.1 Candidatus Pelagibacterales bacterium | reverse complement strand
ATCTTGCAGTTTCAGATAATTATAAAAAAAGATTTGAAAGTTATGGATGGGATTATATTTTAATTGATGGTCATAATGAGAAAGAGATATTTAAATCATTGAAAAAAGTTCAAAATGCAAAAAAACCGACTGTAATTTCTTGCAAAACAACAATAGGTTATGGTTCACCTAATAAATCAGGTAAAGCATCTTCGCATGGTAGTCCACTTGGATTAGATGAAATTAAATTAGTAAGGAATAAATTAAAATGGAAGCATAAACCTTTTCAAATTCCTACTGAAATTTTAAGTAAATGGAAAAAAATAGGTAACAAAGGTGAAAAGCTTGAAAAAAATTGGAACAAATTTTATAAAATTGAAAAAAAATACATAAATAAGTTATTAAAAAATAATTTTTCAAAAATATTAAAAAATGAAAAACAAAACGCAATTAAAGAAACTAAAAGTTTGGCAACAAGAAAATCTTCTGAATTAGTTTTAACTGCACTAACAAAAAATAATAACAATTTAATTGGAGGATCTGCTGATTTGGCTGGATCAAACAATACTAAAACAAAATATCAAAAAATAATAAAACCTGGAAATTTTAATGGAGACTATATTCACTATGGTGTTAGAGAGCATGCTATGTGTGGAATAATGAATGGTATTGCTTTACATAGTCAATTTATACCCTATGGAGGAACTTTCTTAATCTTTACTGACTATTGTAAACCTTCAATAAGATTATCTGCATTAATGCAACAAAAAGTTATTTATGTAATGACTCATGACTCTATTGGCTTAGGAGAAGATGGTCCAACTCACCAACCGATAGAACAATTGTCTGGCTTAAGGTCTATTCCTAATTTAAATGTATTTAGACCTGCCGATCGAATGGAAACTATTGAATGTTGGGAATTAGCTTTAAAGAGTTTAAAAACTCCAAGTGTATTATCTCTAACTAGGCAAAACCTCCAGCCAATTAGAAAGAAATATTCTGATTATAATAAATGTGCCTTTGGAGCATATGAAGTCCTAAGAACAAATAACAAAATCAAATTAACCATACTAGCAAGTGGATCTGAGGTAAATTTGGCTATTGAGACTAGTCATAAATTAGCCAAAAATAATATATATTCTAAAGTTATATCAGTACCTTGCCAGGATATTTTTGATGTGCAATCAAAGGCTTATAAGAAAAAAATTCTTGAGGAAACAAAATTTAAAATATCAATTGAAGCAGGATCAACTGATTGTTGGAAAAAATATATTGGAGAACATGGATTGACTTTTGGAATTAATGAATTTGGAAAAAGTGCACCATATAAAGAGATTTATAAACATTTTGGGTTAATTTCAGAAAAAATTTCCAAAAAAACCAAGAATCTAATAAAGAATTAAATATGACTATAAAAGTTGGAATTAATGGAATGGGTAGAATTGGAAGAATGGTATTGCGCTCTATTATTGAGAGTAAAGATAATAATATAGATATTAAACATATAAATAATAGATCTAATTTAGAAACTAGCTCTTCATTAATAAAATATGATTCAGTGCATGGAAAATTCAACGCAGAAATAAACTATGATAAAAATCATTTAATTATTGATAAAAGTAAAATTACATTTTCTCAAGAATCTAAAATCGAAGATATTAATTGGAAAAAATATAATGTTGATTATGTTTTCGAATGTACTGGAAAATTTAACTCAAAAGAAAAATTACTTCCTCACATAAAAAACGGTGCTAAAAAAGTAATTGTTTCAGCGCCTTGTAAAAATGCAGATAAAACAATTGTGTTTGGAGTTAACGAGAACGTACTTGCTAAAACTGATCAAATAATATCAGCAGCATCTTGTACAACTAATTGTTTAGCTCCTGTTGCCAATGTTATAAATGAAAGTTTTAAAATTGAAAAAGGTTTTATGACAACCATTCATGCCTTTACTAGTGATCAAAGAATATTGGATAATTCTCATAAAGATCCAAGAAGAGCAAGATCTGCTAGCCAGTCTATTGTGCCAACATCAACTGGGGCCTCTAAAGCAATTGGTGAAATTATTCCATCTTTAAAAGGTAAGATTGAAGGTGTAGCAATGAGAGTTCCAACACCTAATGTTTCTTTAATAGAATTAGTTTTTTGTACAAATAAAGAAATAAACAAAGAAATGATAAATAAGGCTTTTGTGGAAGCTTCTAAAAAACAGTCTAAAAAAATTTTAGAAATAACTACAGAAAAACTTGTATCTATTGATTTTAATCACAATCCAGCTTCAGCCGTTATAGATGCTTCTTTAACAAGCGTGGTTGGAAAAAATATGGGTAAAATTTCTGCTTGGTATGATAATGAATGGGGATTTTCAAATAGAATGTGTGATATAGTTGAGTACGTTCATAAAATTTCTTAATGAAAAAAATACAAGATCAGCTTGATCTAAATCAAAAAAAAATATTATTAAGACTTGACTTAAACGTACCATTAGAAAATGGTAAAATTACTGATACTAATAGAATAGACAAAATTCTTCCAACTTTAAAATTTTTATTAAAAAATAATTCAAAAATTATAATTTTATCTCATGTTGGAAGACCAAAAGGCAAGATAATAAATGAACTTTCTCTTAAACCTATTTGTGAAGATTTAAATAATAAAATTAATCAAAATATTAGATTGGTTACTCAAAACTTAAATGAAATTGTTTCTAAAAATTTATTTAATAGTCCTAATGAAAAAATAATAATGCTTGAAAACCTTAGGTTTTACAAAGAAGAAGAAGAAAATGATAATGATTTTGCTAAAAAATTAGCTAATCTAGCTGATATATATGTAAATGATGCTTTTTCATGTTCTCATAGATCACATGCTTCAATTCACAAAATTACAAAATTTCTTCCTTCATATTCTGGACTCCAGTTAAATCTAGAAGTAAATGCACTAAATAAAATAACATCGGAAATAAAAAAACCAATAACATGTATTATTGGAGGTTCAAAAATTTCTACTAAAATTAATATTATTAAAAATTTAATACCTAAATTTAATAATATTATAATTGTTGGAGGTATGGCTAATAACATACTTAAATATAAAGGTTGTGAAATTGGTAAATCTATTAAAGAAGAAAATTGTGATCAAATAATTAAGCAATTATTTGAAATGTCAGAAAGAGAAAATTGCAAAATTTTATTTCCTGTAGATGTAGCTGTTGGAAAAAATGTGGATGGAATATCAGAAATAAAAAATATAAATAAAGTTTTAAAAAATGAATTAATTTTAGATATTGGTCCTAAAACAATAAAAATAATTAATGATATAATTGAGTCAAGCAATACTGTTCTTTGGAACGGCCCAGCTGGGTATTTTGAAAATCCAAATTTTGCCGAAGGAAGTTATGAAATAGCAAAAAAAATAGTTGAAAAAAATAAAAAGAATTCTATTTATTCTGTTGCTGGTGGAGGAGATACGGTTGCTTTATTAAATAATATTGGAGTTTTTAATAATTTTGATTTTGTTTCAACTGCGGGTGGTGCTTTTTTAGAATACCTTGAAGGTAAAGAACTACCTGGTATAAAGGCTTTAAATTAATTATGACTGAATTAAATAATATAGCTTTAAAAATTTTATCAAATGGAAAAGGTATTCTGGCTACAGATGAAAGTACCGGAACTATGACAAAGAGGCTAGAGGGAGTAAATGTTGAATCAACTGTCGAAAACAGACTTTTATTTCGAGAAACACTTTTTTCTTCTGATAGTATGAAGAGCTGTATTGGTGGTGTAATTTTGTATGATGAAACAATTAAACAAAATTCAAATTTAAAAAAATCAATACCAGAATTAATTTCTAATTCAGGAGCTATTCCAGGAATAAAAGTAGATACAGGAGCAAAAAAACTGGCTCTATCTAACAACGAAACAATAACTGAGGGACTAGATGGATTAAGAGAAAGATTAAAAGAGTATTACGATTTAGGAGCAAGGTTTACAAAATGGAGAGGTGTTTTTAAAATATCAACTAAAAATAATTTACCAACGCATGAGGCAATTAAAGCTAATGCACATGCTTTAGGCCGTTATTCTGCTTTGGTACAAGAAGCAAATATGGTTCCTATAGTTGAGCCTGAAGTTTTAATGGACGGAGATCACGATATTGATAAATGTTATCAAATTACTAAAATGGTTTTAGAAGAAACTTTTTATCAACTATCTAATAACAATTTAAAATTGGATGGAATTATTTTAAAACCAAATATGATTTTACACGGATCTAGTAATGAGGGAAAAAATGAAAATAAACAAATTGCTGAAATGACTCTAAATTGTTTAAAAGAAAGTGTTCCAAAAGAAGTACCTGGAATAGCTTTTCTTTCAGGTGGACAAACCGAACTAGAAGCTACAAAAAATTTAAATTTAATTAATAAATATAATGATACAAGTTTTATTATGACCTACTCATATGGAAGAGCCCTACAACAAAGTGCACTTAAATTTTGGTCAAAAGACATAAAAAATATTAAGGGTACACAAAATATCTTTAACCACAGAGCTAATATGTGCACTCTTGCGGCTCAAGGAAAATGGTCAGAAGAACTTGAGTCAAAATAAGCTAAATAAGAGATTTATCTACTTAATTTCTCCAAATAAAATTAAAAGTAATGATTTTTACATTAAACTAGATCGTGTATTAAAATCAAAAAAAGTAAATTTTTTTCAATTACGATTAAAAAAAGAAAAATATAAAAACAAATTTTCTATTGGAAAAAAGATAAAAAAAATCTGCAAAAAACACAAGGTCAATTTTATAATTAATGATGATCCTAAACTTGCGAAAAAATTAAACTCTGACGGGTGTCATCTGGGTCAAAAAGATATGAGTATTAAAAATGCAAGAAAAATTCTTGGTAATAAAAAAATAATTGGAATTACCTGTCATAACTCAAAATTTCTAATTAAAAATGCTATAAAACAAAATATAAATTATTTGGCAATAGGCTCTTTTTTCAAAACTCAAACAAAAAAAGTAAAATATAGAGCAAGTTTATCCACACTAAAATGGTATAAATCTAGATACAATATGCCTTTAGTTGCAATAGGAGGTATAAATAATACAAATTATAAAAAACTTTTATTGAACCATGCTGATTTTTTAGCTATCTCAGGATATATTTGGGAAAATAAAAAACTTAAACCAGAACAGGCAATTAAAAAAATTAAATAAATGAAAATATCAGCAACTGAAATTAGAGTAGGAATGATACTTGAGCATAATAATGACTTATGGGAAGTTTTAAAAACACAACATGTTAAACCAGGCAAAGGTGGTGCTTTCAACCAAGTTGAACTAAAAAGTATTAATAAAAATACAAAACTAAATGAAAGATTCAGATCAAGTGATACAGTTGAAAAAGCTCTTTTAGATGAAAAAAAATATAACTTTTTATTCGAAGATGATGAAAATTATCATTTTATGGAACAAGTATCTTATGAACAAATTTCAATAAAAAAATCTAAAATTGGCGAAAAAGGAAAATTATTGAAAGAAAACACCGAGGTAACAATTAATTTTCATGATGAAAATCCGTTATCAGTAGATCTTCCAACTACGATTACTTGTAAAGTTAAAACTACTGATGCTGCTATAAAAAATCAAACTGCTTCTTCATCTTATAAGCCAGCAATTATAGAAAATGATGTAAAAATTCAAGTACCACCATTTATTGAGAGTGAAGATGAAATAATTATTGATACTAGAACCTTAGAATATTTAAAAAAAGTTAAATAATGAAAATTATTTCAGCAAATTTGAATGTAATTATTAAAGCTTGTGAAAAAGCATCAAAATCATTAATAAGAGATTTTGGTGAAATAGAAAAACTTCAAGTTTCTGTTAAAGGTCCTGCTGATTTTGTTTCAAGTGCAGATAAAAAAGTTGAAGAAACCTTAATATCTGAACTTCAAAGATCTAGACCTGATTACTCTATTTTAAGTGAAGAAATAGGAGAAATAAAAAAAAATTCTTCTTATAGATGGATTATTGATCCTATAGATGGAACACTAAATTTTTTACACGGCATACCGCATTTTGCAATTTCAGTAGCACTTGAAAAAGAAAATGAAATTATTTGTGGAGTTATTTTTGATCCAATTAA
>SHAN01000044.1 GCA_004213155.1 Candidatus Pelagibacterales bacterium | reverse complement strand
AAAAGTGGTTCAAAAGAGCCTGGAAGAGTGGTAAGCGGATCAATTACAATAAAACAAGCAGAGGATATTGCTAAACAAAAAATGAATGATTTAAATGCAATAGATTTAGAACAAGCAACTAAAATAATATGTGGATCTGCAAGATCAATGGGTATTGAGGTTAAAAGATAAAATGAGATCAAAAAGATATAAAGCATTACCAAAAGAAACAAAAAAAATACCTGCAGAAAGTATTGAGAAGCTGCTGGCAACTGTGAAAAAAAATTGTTCATCTAAATTTGATGAATCAATTGATGTAAATTTTCAGATCAACGTTAAACAAAAAAAAACTGAAGTGAGTTTAAGAACAGTTGTTAATCTTCCATCAGGTTTAGGAAAAAAAATTAAAGTTGCAGTAGTTTGTGAAGAAGATAAAATTAAAGAAGCAAATGATGCTGGTGCAGATTTATCGGGGTCTGATACTTTAATCGAAGAAATATCCACAGGAAAAATAAATTTTGAAAAATTAATATGCACTCCATCTATGATGATTAAATTAGGTAAATTAGGAAAAGTTTTAGGACCTAAAGGTCTTATGCCAAACCCAAAATTAGGAACAGTTACAAAAGATGTTGGTCAAGCAGTTAAATTAGCTAAAGCAGGACAACTTGAAATTAAAAATGATAAAGATGGCAATATAGGATTTAGTATAGGTAAAAAAAGTTTTAGTGATGAAAATCTAATTAAAAATTATAATGCAGTTATTGATGTTATTACCAAAGAAAAACCATCTGCTGTCAAAGGTGATTTAATAAAAAGTTCTTTTATTACATCTACGATGGGTGTTTCTTATAAATTAAAATTAAATAAGGCAATTTAACATGATGAACAAAGATCAAAAAAATAATTATATAAGTGAAATGAAAGGGCATTTCGAAAACAATGATTCAATTTATGTAACTCATTACCAGGGATTAAAAATGAATCAGTTAGATGAATTAAGAGCAGAAATGAGAAAACATGGCGTAATTTTTAAAATTACTAAAAATAGAATAACAAAACGCGCTTTAGAAGGAACCAAATGTATTGATCTTGCTAATTTATTTACGGGACCAACAGCGATTGCATTTTCAAAAGATGGAATATCCTCAGCAAAAATCTTAACTAAGTTTTCAAAAAAAAATGAAAATTTGAAGATTCTAGGCGGATTTATGGGTAAAGACATATTAAACGTTGAAGATGTAAATAAAATTGCGACATTACCTACATTAGAAGAAGCAAGAGCTAAAATTGTGGGTATTTTAAGCTCACCAGCTCAAAAAATAGCACGTATTTTACTTGCACCTGGCTCAAAAATCGCTATTTTAGCCCACGAAAAAAGTAAACAATCAACCTAGAAAATATACCATGGCAGATCTAAATAAAATTATTGAAGACTTATCAAATCTAACTGTTGTTGAAGCAGCAGATTTATCAAAACAACTTGAAGAAAAATGGGGTGTTACAGCAGCAGCAGCAGTAGCAGCAGCTCCAGCAGCAGCAGCTGCACCAGCAGAAGAAAAAAGTGAATACACAATAATGCTTACAGCTGCAGGAGATAAAAAAATTAATGTGATTAAAGAAATTCGTGCTGTTACAACATTAGGATTAAAAGAAGCAAAAGATCTAGTAGAGGGTGCACCTAAAGAAGTTAAGTCAGGTGTAAACAAAAAAGAAGCTGACGAAATTAAAGCTAAACTAGAAGCAGCAGGCGCAAAAGTAGAACTTAAGTAAATAATTAACCAACAGTTTTTTTAATTAAATTCTGTGTAATAAATGCATTTATCTTTTACTCAAAAAAAAAATATTAGAAAAAATTTCGGTAAACTCAAAGAAAGTTTATCTATACCTAATTTAATTGAAGTTCAAAAAGAATCCTATCATAAGTTAACCAATATCAACATTGAAGAAAATGCATTAATACGTGGGCTTGAAAGAGTATTTAAAGGTATATTTCCAATTGATGATCTTAATGATAAAGCCACACTAGAATATGTTTCATATAGATTAGAAAAACCAAAGTATGATGTTGAAGAATGTATTCAAAGAGGTTTAACTTATTCATCAGCTTTAAAATGCACTTTAAGATTAGTTGTTTATGAAATAGATCCTGAGAATAATACTAAAGAAGTTTTATCAGCCAAAGAACAAGAAGTTTATATGGGTGAAATACCAATGATGACTCCCAGTGCAACATTTGTTGTTAATGGAGTTCAAAGAGTTGTTGTAAATCAAATGCATAGAAGTCCTGGAGTATTTTTTGATCACGATAAAGGTAAAACTCATGCAAGTGGTAAACTTCTTTTTAATTGTAGAATAATTCCAAATAGAGGTTCATGGTTAGATTTCGAATATGATGTTAAAGATTTTTTATATTTTAAAATAGATAGAAAAAAAAAACTATTAATCAGTACTTTGTTGATGGCTTTAGGATTTTCAAAACAAGAAATAGTAGATACATTCTATGATTCTGAGATTTATGAATATGATAAAAATCTAGTCAAATGGAAAACTAAATTTAATCCTGAAAATTATAAATCAAAAAAATTTTCAGAAGAAATTGTAGATTTTAAAACAAAAAAAACAATTGTAAAATTAGGTGCTAAACTTACTTTTCCAGAAGCAAAAAAATTATTTGATGATGGTTTAAAAGATATTCTTGTTTCAAATGAGTCCTTGTATGGAAAATTTCTACATAAAAATATTAAAATTGGTGAAGAAATTCTTTCTATTGGAACTGAATTAAATGAAACTTTAATTAATCAAATTTTAGAGAATAATATAACTAAAATTGATATTTCAAGTACAAATCAAATAAATAAAGGTCCTTATTTATTACAAACGATACTAAACGATAAGAATAATAGTAAGGCCGAAGCATTAACTGATATTTATAAAATACTAAGACCTGGCGAACCTCCATCCGTAGAAATAGCTGAGCAAATTTTTCAAAATCTTTTCTTTAGCTCTGATAGATATGATTTATCTGATGTTGGAAGAGTAAAAATGAATTCGAGACTTGGTCTTAAATGTTCTGACAAAATAACAATTTTAAGAAATGAAGATATTATTGAAATTATAAGAGCAATGCTAGATTTAAGAGACGGCAAAAATGATGTAGATGATATAGATCACCTTGGAAATAGAAGAGTCAGATCGGTTGGTGAGTTAGTTGAAAATCAAGCAAGAATAGGTGTTTTTAGAATGGAAAGAGCAATAAAAGAAAAAATGACAACTCTTGAGATTGACTCAGCAATGCCACAAGATTTAATAAATGCAAAACCATTAACAGTATCTTTAAAAGATTTTTTTGCTACCTCAGCTTTATCTCAATTTATGGACCAAACAAATCCATTATCAGAAATAACACACAAAAGAAGAGTATCTGCTTTAGGACCTGGTGGTCTGACAAGAGAAAGGGCAGGTTTTGAAGTTAGAGATGTACACCCAACACATTATGGTAGAATTTGTCCTATCGAAACACCAGAAGGTCCAAACATTGGATTAATTAATAGTCTATCAACATATGCAAGAATTAATAAATATGGTTTTATTGAAAGTCCTTACAAAAAAGTAGTTGATGGTAAAGTTACAGATTCAATAGTTCATCTTTCAGCAATGGATGAAACTAAGTTCACAATAGCTCAAGCCAATGCTAAAATTGATCAAAATGGAAAATTTCTAGAAGATTTAGTTTCTTGTAGGCAGAATTTAAATTTTATTTTATCTAAATCTGAAAATATTGATTATATTGATGTATCACCCAAACAACTAGTTTCAGTTGCTGCTTCATTAATTCCATTCTTAGAAAATGATGATGCGAATAGAGCTTTAATGGGATCTAACATGATGAGACAAGCAGTACCACTTCTTAAACCAGAAGCACCTCTTGTAGGTACAGGAATTGAAAGAGATGTCGCTTTAGATTCTGGAGTTACAATTGTTGCTAAAAGAAATGGTGTTGTTGACAAAATTGATGGAAAAAGAATAGTCATTAAAGCATTAGAAAAAGATACGAATAAATCTGGAGTTGATATTTATAATTTACAAAAATTTAAAAGATCTAATCAAAATACATGTATAAATCAAAAGCCATTAGTTAGAGTAGGTGATAATGTAGTTTCAGGTGATATTATTGCTGACGGACCATCTACAAATTTAGGTGAGCTTGCTTTAGGTAAAAATGTAACTGTCGCATTTATGCCTTGGCTGGGATACAATTTTGAAGATTCTATTCTAATATCTGAAAGATGTGTTACTGACGATGTTTTTACTTCTATTCATATTTTAGAATATGAAGTTATGGCAAGAGACACAAAACTTGGTACTGAAGATATAACAAGAGATATTCCAAATACTAGTGAAGAAGTTTTAAAAAACTTAGATGAATCAGGTGTTGTTTACGTTGGTGCGGAAGTAAAACCTGGAGATATTCTAGTTGGTAAAGTAACTCCTAAAGGAGATAGTGCATCAGGGCCAGAAGAAAAATTATTAAGATCGATTTTTGGAGAAAAAGCAATAGATGTTATCGATACTTCTTTAAAAATGCCATCAGGTAGCAGTGGGATTGTTGTTGATGTCCGTGTATTTAATAGACATGGTATTGAAAAAGATGAAAGATCAATTGCTATTGAAAGAGCAGAAATTGAAGAAGTTCAAGAAGATAGAAATGTTGAAGAAGTTATATTGGAGAGAAATATAAAACAAAGAGCTATAGAGATTATCAAAGATAATAAAATTAATAAAAAAATTAAAAATTTTGACTCAGGATCTAAAATTGCAGATAGCGATTTAGAATCCTTTTCATTAAGTGATTTATTAAAAATTTCATTAGATAATGAGGATATAAATTTAAATTTAGTAACTCTTAAAAGTCAATTTAACCAAGTAAAACAAGATATTAAAGATAGATTTGAAGATAAGGTTGAAAAAATAAGACAAGGTGACGATCTACTTCCTAGTGTAATGAAGATGGTAAAAGTTTTTGTTGCTGTAAAAAGAAGATTAAGACCTGGAGATAAAATGTCAGGAAGACATGGTAATAAAGGTGTCGTTAGTAAAATAGTTCCAGTTGAAGATATGCCCTATATGGAAAATGGCAAACCTGTAGATATTGTATTAAATCCGCTTGGAGTTCCGAGTAGGATGAATGTAGGTCAAATATTAGAAACACATTTAGGTTGGGCATGTTCTGAACTTGGGGAGAGTTTAAAAGCTATAATCAACGAAAAACAAAAAATAAATGCTCAAAATGATAAAATTACTAATATTTTAAAATTAGCATATGGAAAAGAACTTTATGAAGAAAAAATTTCAAAACTAACTAATAATGAATTTAACGACCTTTGTAAAAATTTAACAAAAGGCATACCAATAGCTACACCAGTATTTGATGGTGCGAAAGAAAAAGATGTGACAGATATGTTGGTTCAGGCAAAATTACCAGGCTCAGGACAAACAATGTTATGGGACGGAAGAACAGGTGAGAAATTTGATCGTGAGGTAACAGTAGGAACTATCTATATGCTTAAACTTCATCACTTAGTAGAAGATAAAATACATGCTAGATCTACAGGTCCTTATAGTTTAGTTACACAACAACCATTAGGAGGTAAAGCTCAGTTAGGTGGTCAAAGATTTGGGGAGATGGAAGTTTGGGCTTTAGAAGCCTATGGAGCATCATATACTCTACAAGAAATTTTAACTGTAAAATCTGATGATGTAGCAGGTAGAGTTAAAGTTTATGAAACTATTGTTAAAGGTGAAGAAAATTTTTCTTCTGGTGTGCCAGAATCATTTAACGTATTAGTTAAAGAAATAAAAGCCTTAGCATTAAATATTGAATTAAATTAAAATGAAAAACGAAATAACAGACATATTTAAAAGTAAGGAATTAAATCAAGAAAGATTTAATAGCATTAAAATAACTCTAGCTAGCCCAGATAAAATAAAATCATGGTCATTTGGTGAAATTAAAAAACCAGAAACAATAAATTACAGAACTTTTAGACCAGAAAAAGATGGTTTATTTTGTGCAAGAATATTTGGTCCAATAAAAGATTATGAGTGTTTATGTGGAAAATATAAACGAATGAAATTTAGAGGAATAATATGTGAAAAGTGCGGGGTAGAAGTAACTAAATCAAATGTAAGAAGAGAAAGAATGGGCCATATAAATTTAGCAACTCCAGTTGCACATATTTGGTTTTTAAAATCATTACCTAGCAGAATATCTCTAGCAGTTGATATGAAACTAAAAGATGTTGAAAAAGTTTTATATTTTGAAAATTTTATAGTTATTGAACCAGGTTTAACTACTTTAAAGAAAAATCAACTTCTTTCTGAGGAAGAGTTAGTAAATTTTCAAAATGAATTTGGAGATGAAGCTTTTACAGCAAGTATTGGTGCTGAAGCAATTCTTGAAATTCTTAAATCAATTGATTTAAAACAAGAAAAAGAAAAGCTTACAAATTTAATTAAAGACATTAAATCTAAAGTGGCTGAGGAAAGAGCTATTAAAAGATTAAAGCTTATAGACTCATTTTTAGAAACAGGAAACAAGCCAGAGTGGATGATTTTAACAATTGTTCCAGTAATTCCTCCAGAATTAAGACCTTTAGTTCCTCTAGATGGAGGAAGATTTGCTACTTCTGATCTTAATGATCTTTATAGAAGAGTAATCAACAGAAACAATAGACTAAAAAGGCTTATGGATTTAAAAGCCCCTGATATTATTGTGCGAAATGAAAAAAGAA
>SHAN01000043.1 GCA_004213155.1 Candidatus Pelagibacterales bacterium | reverse complement strand
CGTAAAATGGGCTCTAAAAAAAGAAGAGCAAGAAAGAAAAATAAGAAAAAATAATCTAACGAAAAATATTTTGTAAAAATGCGACTAGACTTAAGGCATTTAACTTTAGCAATTTTTTTCCTACCAATTATTACTGTAATAATTTCTTTTATATTATCTGTAAATTTCGATATTATTTCTTTCTGTATTCCCAATATTGATGGTTGTACCTCTATATCAAGAATAGGACGTTATCCACCTGTTAAATTTTTTTTTAAGCCAATGATGTACTTATCTGGCTTACTATTTTTTTTATATTGGAGAAAAAATTTTTTACTTTTAAAAAATATTGAATACAGCAAAAAATTAATGATTTTTTATTATTTTGGAATAGTTTCAACTATATTTCTTTTTTTATATATATTTTATTTAGGGGAAAGTAGTCATTATCGTTTTTTTCGAAAAACAGGAATTTATATATATATTTTATTTACTCTTTTAGCTCAATTAAGTTTATCAATTCAATATTTTAAGCTAAAAAATTTTAATAAAGAAATATTTAATAATAATTTTGTTAAATTAAAGATGTATTTTAGTTTTTTTTTATTGGCTGTTGGAATAATTTGCTTTCCAATACTAATTATAAAAATTGAAAATTTTCCTGAAATTAAAAATATAATTTCATGGAACTACTTCTTTTTAATTCAATTTTATTATTTACTGAGTTTTTTTTGCTTAAAAAAAAGCGGTTCATAAACTAGGTTTCCCCAGCTTATGAATACTTTTTGGTAGGCTATTTTAGTTCTACTTTCCTACCATTTCGCCACAGATGTTTAGAACTACTTTCTATGACTTTCTGCCCTCTAAGCTTGAATCTCTCGATTTTTCCCTAGATGGCCAGTTAAGAGTTGCCTCTTAATTAATAATAAATATATCAAACATTAATTAAATTGTTATCACCTTTTAATTGTTTTTTTTTATAACTATAAGTTGTGTGAATTGTGGGGAAAAAAAACCTAATTATTACTATCTATCCAGCCACCACCTAAAACCTTATCCCCAATAGAATTTTTTGAATAAAAAACACAAGCTTGACCTGGTGATATACCACTTTCTTTTTTATCTAGCTTAACTTTTATTAAATTATTTTCAAAAAAAATATTAGTTTTTATTAATTCTCCTGTTGATCTAATTTTTGCATATAAATTTGAATTGTATTTTTCAATATCTTTACATAAGAAATTAAAATCTCTTAATTTTATTTCATCTACCTCTAATTCATTTTTTTCACCTACTATTATTTCATTTTTTACAGAATTAATTTTAACTACATATAAAGGGTTTTTATCTGCAATCTTTATTCCTTTCCTTTGACCTATTGTAAAATTGATTATCCCATCGTGGACACCAATAATATTACCATTCATATCTCTAATATTTCCTTTTTTATAAGACTCTGGTTTAAATTTTCTAATAACAGATGCATAATCGCCGTTAGGAACAAAACAAATATCTTGACTGTCCGGCTTATCTGCAACATTCAATTTTAATTTATTTGCAAGTTCCCGTGTTTCTTTTTTTTTTAAATCCCCTAACGGAAATCTTAGATAGTTTAATTGCTCTTGTGTTGTATTAAATAAAAAATAACTTTGATCTCTATCATGATCAACGGCCCTGTACATTTCAGTTTGTTCATTATTGGTAACACTTTTGACATAATGTCCTGTTACTAGTGCATCAGCTTTCAATTCTCTAGCAACATCATAAAGGTCTCTAAATTTTACTGTTTGGTTACATTGAACACATGGAATTGGAGTTTCACCATTCAAATAACTATCAACAAAATTATCAATCACTCCTTCTTTAAATTTTTTTTGATAATAAAGAATTTTATGTTCAATATTTAGTTGATTACATACCCTTTTTGCATCGACAATATCTTGACCAGCACAACATTGTTTTGATTTTACAATTTCTTTAGATTCATCATAAAGTTTAAGAGTAATACCTATAACATTATAACCTTCCTTTTTCATAAGACCAGCAACTGTTGAAGAATCAACACCACCAGACATAGCTACAACTACTAATGTATCTTTTTCTGCTTTAAAAAACCCTAAAGAATTTTTTTTATTTATAATCATATTTTCTATTTAATTAAGTTGTTTTAATATAGTTATTAAATATTTTCTATATATGAATTATAATTACTTACCTGGTGATTTTGTTATTAATCCAAAAAATAAGGAATGGGGAATGGGGCAAATACAATCTATTATAAACGATAAAGTTACAGTTAATTTTGAAAATAAAGGAAAACAAGTTATAAACAGCAATAAAATAAAATTAGAGAAAGTAAAAAATCTTGAAAGCAAATGAAATTGAAACAATTATAAAAGAACTTAAAAAAACTTTTATATTATCTGGCGAAATATCACTTGATTTAAGGAAAAGAGGTTTAAAGACACAAATTAAAACCGATAATACTCCTGTTACTAATGGAGATTTAAAAGTTAACGAAATAATATGTAAAAAAATTTCAGAACTTACGCCTAACGTTCCTATTGTTTCTGAAGAAACAGTAAATCTTGATGAAAAAATCACAAGCAAAAATTTTTGGTTAGTTGACCCTATAGATGGAACTAATGATTATATAAATAATAGAGATGAATTTACCTTAAATGCAGCTTTGATTTTAAATTCCCAGCCAGAGGCTGGTATAATTTACGCTCCTGCTAAAAAAAGATTATTTTATTCTTATGGAATGGGAAATGCATATGAAGATAGTAATAATATTACTTTAAAATTAAATTGCGAAAAAAAAAGTAAAGCAAATCAAGTCATAGCGCTGTCTAATACGAATAAACCTTCTGAAGAAATTATAAAAATACATAAAAAATATTCAGTAACTGAATTTGTTAATATGAGAAGCTCATTAAAATTTTGCGTTATTGCATCTGGTGAGTTTGATCTATATGCAGCAAATGCAAGAGCCAAAGAATGGGATATAGCAGCTGGCCATGCAATAATAAAGCATGCTAATGGAATTGTTACTGATCAAAATAATGAAATATTTAAATATGGAAAAGATAAATATAAAAATACATCTTTACTAGTACTAAGATCAAAGAATCTTTTAAAATAAAATTGTAAATGATAAAAACGATAGCAATAATTATAGTATCAGTATCAATATTTGGTCTTTTAGTATTTGTTTTTGTAAGGAACCAAATACAAAAAAGATTAAATCATTATCTCGATGAAGAAAAGAAAAAGAAATCAAGATAATTTTAAAAAATTTTCAAAATCATCTTTTGATAAATCCATAACTTTTTTTGAAGTTTCATAATCAAATCCTCCTCTTGCCAATATTGAAATATCTTTTTTATAAAATAAAACTCTATTATCTTCGCTTCTACATGGTCCTATTCTTTTCTTTTTACAAAGTTTAATTGCTGAAAAAAAATCTTGATCACTATTATTTGAAATAATTTTAGATATAGACTCTTGAATATAATTATTCTCAATACCTTTTTGAATTAAATAATTTCTTATTTTTCTAATTGAATAACCTCTTTTAACAAAACTTCTTGATTTTGAATCAGAATAAAATTTATCGCTGATTAGTTTATTTTTTTCTAAATCTAAAATAACAAAATCTATAAGATTTAATAATTCTTTTTTATCTATAAATGAACCAGGTGATTTAAAGTATTTTTTTAATAAGTAAGTTCTTAATTGTTGCTTTGAAGCGGAATATTTTTCTAAATAAGAAAAGGAAAGATTTCTAATTTCTTCAATATTGGCTTCAAGATTTTTTTTATTTTTTCTAGGAATCATTATTAAATATAATATAATACTAAAATTAATTTATGCTTACAGAGATTTATAACTTTTTCACAATAGAAATGATTTACCTTTGGATAAATTATGGGGTTTTACCTATGTGGCTAGCTCTAATTTTTTTTCCAAACTCTAAACTTAACCAAATTTTCATCACATCTGTATTTTTACCGTTAGTTTTTGCATCTCTATACTCATATATAGTTTATCAGCTAATAAATATGGATGAAGATATATTTAATTCCTTTAGTTTATACTTGGGATTAAATGAACTTAAAGATTTATTTTCTAATGAATTTTTTTTATTACTTTTCTGGATACATTTTATATCAATAAATTTATTTTTAGGATCGTGGGTATCTAGAGATGGTTTAAAATTTGGTATACCAAAATTTTTAACTGGAATTTGTTTAGTCTTTATTTATTTTGTTGGACCAATTGGTCTAGTTATTTACTGGTTTTTAAGAATATTTTTTGCAAAAAAAATTAATTTACATGAATAAAAAATTTGATTTTTATTTTGATTTTATTAGTCCATACTCATATTTAGCTCATAAACAAATAGATCAAATTAAAAAAAAAACTAATATTGAAGTTATTTACAAACCTATTCTACTTGGGGGTTTGCATAAATTATCTGGAATTACACCACATGCATTTATTCCTTCTAAATCAAAATATATGATTAAAGACTGTAAAATTATTTCAGAAAAGTTTAATATACCATTTAAATTTAATAGTTACTTTCCAATAAACTCTATATCAATAATGAGAGGCGTTTTTTTTGCTGAAGAGAAAAAAAAACTATACGAATATATAAATGCTTTTTTTGATGCATATTGGAAACAAGGATTAAATTTATCTGAAAATAAGAATATTGAATCGGTTTTAAATAGTATTTCTATTAATAATAACGAATTTAATAAATTTATATCTAACGAAAGAATAAAAAATAAATTAAAAGAAGAAACTAATATTGCTTATGATAAAGGAGTTTTTGGAGCCCCTTCATTTATAATAAATAATAAATTGTTTTGGGGGCAAGATAGAATTGAATTTGTTTTAAAAGAAATTAATAAATAATTATTTTTTTACTTTAAAGCCATTCTCTTGCATTAAACCAAACCCGCCTTCTATGTGAGAAACTTTTTCAAAACCCATATCTTTAAGAGTTTTTGCAGCAAGTGCAGACCTCATTCCTCCAGCACAAAATAAAACCATTTCTTTGTTTAGATCAAGTTTGCCATCCTTAAAATATGCGCTTTCAGGATCCAACCAAAATTCGAGCATACCTCTTGGTATATGATAAGATTTTTCAATTCTGCCTAACTTTTCTAATTCTCTAACATCTCTTATATCTATTAAATTGCATTGATTATCATTTAATAATTTTAATGCCTCATCTGGAGAAATAGTTTTAATTGTATTTAATGCTTCAGAAACAAGACTTTGTGATGATTTAATGTTCATAATATTGTAAATATTTAATCATAAACAATTATATGAAAAAAAGCATCATAAAAAAAATCTTTATTAAAATTTCTAAACTTTTAGGTTTTGAATTAATAGATCAAAATGAATTTGTATCACCTACACTTGATAAAAAATTAAATGATGATCTATCAATAATTAACGAAAAATCTATTGTTCTTCCGCTTGGAGATGTTCAAATTACTAAAAAAATTAATTCTATACTTATAGTTTTTAGAACAAATACTAATATTGAAATTTGGGATCAAAATAAAAAAAGATTATTTGAATTACCCAAAATTGAATACTCCTTAAGATCTCTAAATTCTCTCATTAAATCTATTAACTTTAGTAAAAAAAAATATCCAAATATCAAATTTAAAACAATAATAATTGATGATAAATCTAAAAATGAGAATCTATTAAAAATAAAAAATTTAATTTCTAAAAATCAATTAGATATGAGCATAATTTCTTTAGATCATAAAAAATATTTAGACCGTATTAAAGAGCAAAATAATACCCAAACATTTTCAAATTTAGCAAGTTTATTACAGTCCTTTGAAATTGGAAAAGAACAAGCTGAAGATTTAATTTATTTTGTGGAAGATGATTATTTGCATTTTGAACCTATGATGGAAGAAGTAATTGCTTCCTACGAGCGGATAGCTTCACAAATTAAAAAAGATATATTCATTTGTCCAACTGACTATCCATATTTATATATGAATAACGAAAAAACGAATATTTTAATTGGTAATAAGAGACATTGGAGAACAATTAATAAAACTCTTTGTACTTTTATAACTAGTAAGCACTTATTAAATAAATATTGGAATAACTTTTATAATACTTGTTTAAAAAGAAATATTCCTTTTGAAAAACATTTAAATGAAATTTATAAAGATGAATTTTGTATTTCACCTTTAAAAAGCCTTTCTCTTCATTTAACTAATATAAATTCTAGCTATGGTTTGTCTCCTTTTATTGATTATAAAAAGTTATGGGATGAGAACGAGGTTATTAATGATTAAAATTAATTCAAAAGCTCCAGCATTTACTTTAGAATCTACAAATAATAATACTTATTCACTAAAAGATTCTTTGGGTAAATATGTAGTTCTGTATTTTTATCCAAAAGATGATACGCCAGGATGTACAATAGAAACAATTGATTTTAATAAATTATTACCAAAGTTTAAAAAGCTTAATTGTGAAGTATTCGGTATTTCAAAAGATAATATAAAAAGCCATAATAAATTTAAAGATAAGTACAAAATCAAGTTTAATCTTTTATCTGACGAAGAAAAAAAAATTATTAAATATTATAAAGTTTGGGCTAAAAAAAAATTCATGG
Source organism: Candidatus Pelagibacterales bacterium (assembly GCA_004213155.1). Taxonomy (GTDB): domain Bacteria; phylum Pseudomonadota; class Alphaproteobacteria; order Pelagibacterales; family Pelagibacteraceae; genus MED-G107. The sequence continues at coordinate 159 of SHAN01000043.1, read as the reverse complement.
GTAAAGAGTTTATGGGAGTGGTAAGAAGTACTTTTTTAATTGATAAAAAAGGTAAAATAATAAAAATTTGGAATAATGTAAGAGTTAAAAACCATGCTAAAGAAGTGTTAGATGAACTCAATTCTATTAAATAATAACTAGCCTAAAATAGATTTTTCA
>SHAN01000042.1 GCA_004213155.1 Candidatus Pelagibacterales bacterium | reverse complement strand
TAAATGCAATTCAAAATAAAAAAATCTCAAAAAATGAAGCTTTAGAAAAATATAATTCAGTTATTGGTGTTTCAGATGTTTCTTTTGAAGTTAAACAAGGTGAAATATTTTGTGTTATGGGACTTTCTGGAAGTGGAAAATCAACACTTGTTAGACATATAAACAGATTACTTGAACCAACTTCAGGAAAAATTTTAATTAATAATCAAGATGTAATGAAGTTTGATAGACAAAGTTTACAAGAATTAAGAAATAAAAAAATTGGAATGGTTTTTCAAAACTTTGCTCTAATGCCTCATAGATCAGTTGTAGATAATATTGCAATGCCTCTTGAAATCAGAGGTATAAGCAAAAATGATAGATTGGATACTGCAAATAAAATTTTAGATATTGTTGAATTGCAAGGTTGGGGCAATAAATTTGCTCATGAGTTATCTGGTGGAATGCAGCAAAGAGTAGGACTTGCAAGGGCTTTAGCAGCTGACCCTGAATTTTTATTAATGGATGAACCTTTTAGCGCATTAGATCCATTAATAAGAAGACAGCTTCAAACTGAGTTTATTAAACTTTCAAAACAGATGAAAAAAACAACCGTATTTATTACACACGATTTAGATGAAGCTGTAAGAGTTGGTCATAGAATTGCAATTATGAGGGATGGTAAAGTAATCCAAATTGGAACACCAGAGGAAATAGTAGTTAGTCCGGCAGATGAGTATGTAGCAGATTTTGTTAAAGGAATTTCAAGGCTTAAAGTTGTTCAAGCCAAATCTATAATGCAAACAGTAGAATTTTATGAAAGTAAAAATGGCAAACTTTCAAATGATCTACAAAGCGTTGATGAACATGAATTGTTAAACAAACTTATTGAAAAATCTAAATCAAAGAATGAACCATTGATTGTTACTAATAGCCATAAAAAAACAATTGGTGTGATTACACAATCAAATCTTTTGAAAGCAGTGGTAGAAGGTAGTGATGGGGAATAAACAAATCAATAACCCAACAAGAGCTGAATTAATAACTGATTTTGTAAAAACAAATTCTAATTATTATATCAATGAGTTTCAAAAAATTGGAAGCAAACCATCTTTTTCTCTCTCTTTTAATTTATATACTGCAATTTTAGGACCAATTTGGTTTGGGATGAGAAATATTTGGAATTGGGCTTTAGCATTTTTAATTATAGAAACATTTTCAGTAGTTCAAATTGTTAGAGGATTATTTGGAAATATTACAGCTGAAGCTGTTCAAAAAATAGAACAAGTTCAATCTACTATTGCTTTTAGAAATAAACAATTAGAATCAGCAATAACAAATAATCCAGATAAAGTTGAAGTTTATAAAAGAAATATTAAATCCTTAGAGGATGCTATGCAAGGATATATCAATGAAGTTGATAGAGTAGAAGCTTCAGCTATTTGGATCACAATTTTTGGTATAGTTTTGCTAATTTCAATTAAAATTGTTCAGGGAATTTTAGCAAACTCTATTTTAGAAAAAAGATATTCAGAGTGGCTATCAGATAAAACAATAAGTCCTGGTATGCAAATGAAAAATTATATTTCAAGCACTATCTTTGCTTCAGTTATAATGTTTTTCTCTGTAGTCCATTATAGTTTTCCAGGCTTTATTACAGTTATGGATAGTTTTCCAACTCATCCAGATATAAGATTAACATCTATAAAGTGGGTTGAAACTATATTTGATTTTGCTGTTATTAAAGGAGACGCATTATTTACAGCTATAACGATTGGTATTCGATCTGTTTTAGACTTTTTGGAATTACTATTTGTTAAGACACCTTGGATAGTAATCATAACGACTATAGTAACGCTAACCGGCTTAGCTGCCGGTCCTAGAGCAGCAATATATTCAACAGGATTTTTATGTTATATGGGTTTTTTAGGCTTCTGGGTAAAAGCCATGACCACACTTGCGTTACTAGGAACGGCAGCTGTATTAAGTATCGCAATAGGAATACCTCTTGGAATTTTTTGCGCAAGACGTCAAAGATTTTATTCAATGATAAGACCAATAATGGATTTTATGCAAACAATGCCTGCATTTGTGTTTATGATCCCAGTTATTGCATTTTTTGGAACAGGCAAAGTTGCTGCAGTAATTATTACTATGATATTTGGTGGCACACCAGTAGTGAGACTAACAGTTCTTGGATTAAGAGGGGTTCCAGAGACAATTAGAGAAGCAGCAATAGCTTATGGTGCATCTAAATGGTATCTGCTTAGAAAGGTAGATTTACCTTTAGCAACGCCATCTATTTTAGCAGGTGTTAATCAAACTGTTATGTTAAGTTTAGCCATGGTAGTTGTTGCATCTTTAATCGGCGCCAAAGGACTGGGGCAAGATGTTCTAGAAGCATTACAATATGCAAATGTGGGTCAAGGTATTCTAGCAGGTATTGCTATATTATTTGTAGCATTAATTTTAGATAGAGTAGTTCAAGGAAAAAAGAGAGTGTAAAATTTTTAAATTTTAATATAAAAATAATATATGCAAAAAAAATGGAAAACAATAAAGCCATCATCTTATAAAAATTTAAAAAAATGTTTAAAAGAGTTAAAAAAAAAATATCATATAAGTTTTTGGATAGAAGATATTGTTAAAAATAAAAAAAATAAACTTACAATAACTAAAAAAAAAATTAACTTATATAGAATTAAAGTTTCCACTTTAGGTTTTAAGAAACCGACAACATTAAAAGTAATATATAAAAAATTTAAAGAAAAAGGCTACCAATGTGTTCCCCCAGATATTGCTTTAAGGGCAAGATTTATATATCCAGAGCAAAAGACCGGAGAATGGCTAAGGTTCGCTACACCAATGAAATCAATGATTGATAGTGATAATGTTCCTCACTTACCAAAACTTGGTAAAGCATTAGGTGAATATTTTATAGAAACATATTGGTCATATCCAAAAGCTATTTTTCATCCACATAATGAATTTGTAGTAACAATAAAAAATGATTTTTAAAAAAATAAAAATTAATAAAGTAATCTTAAAAAATAAAATTACTGTTTCTCCTATGTGTCAATACTCAGCTATTGATGGTTGTCCAAGTGATTGGCATTATAAACATTTAGGTAAGCTTAATTTAAGTGGAGCTGGTTTGTTAATGATGGAGTCTACAGCAATTAACAACGAAGGAAAAATTACACATTCTGATTTATGTTTAAAAAATTCAAAACAAGAAAAAAGCTTTAAAAAATTGTTTAATTATTTAAAAAAACTTAATGATACACCCATTGGTATCCAATTATCTCACGCTGGAAGAAAAGGATCATCTTTTATTCCATGGATAAAATCAAATACACCCTTGGATAAAAAAAATAATTTGTGGCAAACATTCGCTCCATCAGCATTAAAAAAAGATAAAAATTGGCCAATACCAAAAGAGTTAAATGCGAAAAAAATGGAATTAATAATTAATGATTTTAAAAACACTGTAAGAAAAGCAAAAAATATTGGCTTTGATTGTATTGAAATACACATGGCTCATGGATATTTGTTACATCAGTTTTTATCTCCAATTTCAAATTTAAGAATTGATGAGTATGGAGGAAATTTAAAAAATAGATTTAGGTTTCCGTTAAAAATTGCAAAAGAAGTAAGAAAAATTTGGCCAAAAAATAAAATACTAGGAGCCAGAATAACAGGAACAGATCATCTAAAAAAAGGGATCTCTATTAATGAGTCAATTTTATTTGTAAGGGAATTAAAAAAAATTGGATTTGATTATGTTTGTGTTTCTAGTGGAGGAATTTTAACGAAAACTAATTTAAAATTTAAAAAAGGATTTAGAGTAAATTTATGTAAAAAAATAAAAAAAAAAACATCAATAATAACGAGAACCAGCGGTTTAATTAAAGATATAAAGTATGCAAATAAAATTATTGAAAAGGGTTCAGCTGATCTCTTAGCTATTGGCAGAAGTTTTATAAATGATCCTATGTTAATTTATAAAGGAGCAAAACAAATGAAAATCAAAAATATAATTGAACCCCAATACAATAGGATGTTTGATTAAAATGTACTATATTCTTATTGGTATTTGTATCGCATGGGCTATGTACCTTGCAGATAAATATATATTTTAAATTTTTGAAAATTTAAAATGAGCTATTTAATACTAGGTTTTATAACCGGATTAAGTTTAATTTTTGCAATAGGTGCTCAAAATATTTTTGTAATAGAACAAGGATTAAAAAAAGAATATATTTTTCTAGTTTGTAGTATATGTGCAATATCTGACTTTATATTAATATTTTTTGGAATCTTTCTTTTTAGTTTTTTTGATAATTTTTTTTCATTTAAAATAGAGTTTATATTAAATCTATTACTTTTTATTTTCTTAGTTCATTTTATTTGGAATAAAATTAAAACTCAAAAAAGTAAAATAGTAATTAACAAAAATTATAAAAAATATTCTTTTTTAAAAATTATTTATAAAACATTAGGTTTTACATATTTAAATCCACATGTTTATTCTGATACTGTTTTCTTTCTTGGTAATTTTTCTAAAAATTTTTTAATTCAGCAAAAGTATTTATTTGGTATTGGTGCATCAATATCATCTCTAATATTTTTTTTTAGTTTAGGTTATCTTTCAAATTATCTATCTAAGTATTTAATAAAAAAAAAAACTTGGAGAATTATTAATTTAATAATTATATTATTTATGTTTTTTTTAGCTTTATATGTTTTAAAGAATATTTTTATTTTTATTATTTAACCCAATCTGGTTTAATAATTTTTATTTTTCCATTATTGACTTCGTAACTATTTTCATAATTAAAATTATTGTCAAATTTAATTATTGCAAAAGGATAATTTTCATTTATTAAAATTTTACCGATTTCTATATTTTTATTATATATACTTTCCCCTTCATTTATTTTTCCTTGAATAATTTTAATAGGCATTAATCTTTTTGATAATTTATTTTTTAACTTAATCCTAGCGGTATTTTCTTGTCCAACATAACATCCCTTTTTAAAATCAATACCATTTAGTTCTTCAAAATTACATTCTATACCAAATATTTTATCTTTTAATTTATGAGTATTTTTTTGAGGTATACCTATTGTATAACTAAGGTCGTAATACTCATCCGATTTTGAAGATTTAAGTTCAAATTTTTTTAATGAAAGATATAATTTTTCAAGGTTGATAATTAATCTTGCACCAAGTTTTTTATTTCTAGGGTCCAATAGAACAGGATCTTCTCTAAGCTTAGTTGTGAAACCTAATTTATCCTCAATATTATTAAGGGATTTAAATTTATCATAACTTAAAGCTACGACCACAAATTCATTGCTTAAGTTTAAAATTTGTACATCTAATCTTAGTTTATATAAAGATAGTTGTTTAAAAAGATCATTTATTTGTACTTTTTCACAGTCTAGAAAATATCCTTTCTTATGTTTAATAATCAAAAATTCATATAAAAATTTCCCCTGAGGTGTAAATAATGATGCAAAACATGAATTTGATTCACTTACCTTATTAATATCATTACTTATGATATTTTGTAAAAAATCTTTAGCATCCTTTCCATCTACAAAAAGAATTCCTCTATCTTCTAAAATATAAGCATTATTAATATTCATATTTGATTCACACTTTATTATAATATAATTACTTTATTCATAAATGTTAGATCTTATAATTAAAAATGGTAAATGCTATATCGATGGAGAATTAAAAGATATAGATGTTGCTATCAAAAATGGCAAAATTCATCAAATAGGTCAAATTTTAGAAGAAGCTAAAGAAACATTAAACGCAGAAGGTCAAACAGTTTTACCAGGATGCATTGATACCCAAACTCATTTTAGAGAACCTGGATCAACAGATACAGAGGATTTGCATTCTGGAAGTAGAGCTGCAATTGCTGGAGGAATTACCAGTGTCTTTGAAATGCCTAATACTAATCCACCAACATCAACTAAGGTAGAATTTCAGAAAAAATTAGATCTCGCTAAAAATAGAATGTATTGCAATTATGCTTTTTATTTTGGAGCAACTGCAGATAATGCAAATGAGTTAGCAGATTTAGAGAATTTAGATGGATGTTGTGGAATTAAACTTTTTGCAGGATCTTCAACTGGGAACCTTTTAGTTGCTGAAGAAAAAGATATTGAAAAAGTTTTTCAAAGTAGTTCAAAAGTTGTTGCTGTTCATTCTGAAGATGAAGCGATTTTAAATACTAATAAAAAATTAATTAAAAAAGGTGATGTTCATTCACATCCAGTTTGGAGAAGTGTTGAATGTGCTATTTCTTCTACTAGAAGAATAGTTAGAATCGCAGAAAGATATAAGAAAAAAGCACATATTCTCCATATCACTACAAAAGAGGAAGTTGATTTCCTTTCACAGCACAAAGGTAACATTACTTTTGAGATAACTCCTCAGCATTTAACAATATATGCGCCAGATTGTTATGATAAACTTGGTACTTATGCTCAAATGAATCCTCCTTTAAGAGATAAATCTCATTATGACAGATTATGGTACGGAGTAAAAAATAATTTTAATGATACAATTGGATCAGATCACGCTCCTCATTTAAAAATAAATAAAGAAAAAGAATATCCAAACTCACCATCAGGTATGCCAGGTGTGCAAACCTTAATGCCTGTTATGCTTAATCACGTTAATGAAGGAAAATTATCTCTAAATCAATTAATGAATCTTGTTTGTGAAAATCCTGTTAAGATTTTTGGAATTCAAAATAAAGGATTTATTAAAGAGGGATTTGATGCTGATTTTACAATTGTAGATATGAATAAAAAAATTATAATTAAAAATGAAAATATTGAGAGTAAATGTGGCTGGTCACCTTTTGATGGTATGGAATTTAAAGGAAAACCTATAGCAACAGTTATAAATGGAAAAATTAAAATGAAAAATGATAAAATATTAGGTGAACCAGAAGGCAAGCCATTAAATTTTTAAATATTTATATAGTTTTTCCTGAATACGTATTAACAACAATTATTCCTACAATAATAATAAAAAGACCCAAAATTGTTTGCCAGTTTAATGTTTGTTTAAAAAAAACATAACCCAATATTGCTATTGAAAAGATACCAAGGCCACTCCATGTAGCATAAACTATAGCAATTGGAATTTTATCTACTACAAAAGTTAGTAAATAAAACGCTGATAAATAACATATTGCAAGAATTGATGATGGTATTAATTTTGTAAAGTTTTGTGTTATCGGTAGTAACATTGTGCCAGCAACCTCACATAATACAGCTGCAAATAGAAAAAAATATGTTTTTATCATTATTTTAAAATATTATTTTCTATCAGATCTTGTTTTATTTCATCTAAAATTTTTGGATCATCTATTGTTGCTGGCATTTTATATTCTTCTTTATCAGCAATTTTTCTAATAGTTCCTCGTAATATTTTGCCCGATCTTGTTTTTGGTAATCTTTTTATTACAATAACTACTTTAAATGCAGCTACTGGTCCAATTTTATTTCTAACCATTTTTATACATTCATTTGAAATAGTTTGATTATCTTTTTCTACACCAGCTTTAAGAACAACCAAACCTATTGGTAGTTGTCCCTTTAACTTATCTGCAATACCTAAAACAGCACATTCAG
>SHAN01000041.1 GCA_004213155.1 Candidatus Pelagibacterales bacterium | reverse complement strand
GTAATAAATTGCCTTTGCAGGACCAAGTTTAACGTGATTTGTTTCACCATTAAACGAACTAAGCTTAATTCCGACCATTCTTTTATTTATCTTATTACCAAGAGAATCGGTGCTTTCTACATAATTAGGCTTAACAATTAGAATTTTTTCTTGAGTATCTCTTAATACGACAAATTCAATAGTATCATTAGTTGAGGTAGCAATAAATGTCGAAACTTGCATTATACTATCTACTTTATTGCCATCGATAGAAAGAATTCTATCATTTTTTTTAAGACCACCCACAAAAGCTGGACTATCTTTTTGAACTTCAGTAATTACGGCTGGGGTTAAATCTTTTCCAGAAAACATATAAATAAAGCTAAAAATAAAAATTGCTAAAATAAAATTTGCAATCGGTCCCGCAGCAACAACTAATGCTCTTTGATATAAAGGTTTTAAAATAAAAAGTTTATTTCTATCACTTTCTGAATATTTTTTAATTAGTTCTTCTTGTTCACTTTGACTAAAAACATTTCTATCTCCAAAAAATTTTACATACCCACCTAATGGTATCCAGCAAATTTTCCATCTGGTACCAGATTTATCCTTCCATCCAAATATCTCTCTACCAAAACCTATTGAAAAATCTGTTATTCCTACACCATATCTTCTTGCAAAATAATAATGGCCATATTCATGTATAAACACAACAACTGTGATTAATATAATAAATGGTATAATAAAATTTGTTATTTCCATGGGTTTTTAATAGTTTTGTTTTTACTTTTATTTTTATTTTTTTTATTTAAAAATAATATCAAAATTACACCTGATATAAAACCACCAATATGTGCTGCGTATGCCACACCACCTCCATTAGAATTAGTTAAAGCTGAATTAATAAATTGAAGAATAAACCAAAAAAATAATACGTATAATGCTTTAATTTTGATTATTTGACTAAAGAAACCAAAAGGAATTAATACTAATATTTTAGCTTTTGGATAATTGACCAAATAAGCTCCTAAAACTCCTCCAATTGCACCACTTGCTCCAACCATTGGAATTTGTGAATTAGTATCAGTGAATACTTGAGCCATAGCTGCGCCAATACCACACAAAATATAAAAAATTAAAAATTTCACTTTACCAAGACTATCTTCAATATTGTCTGCAAATATCCACATATAGAGCATATTTCCAATTAAATGCATAAACCCACCATGGACAAACATAGATGTTATAATCGTTAGATATGCTGGAATTACATACATGCTTGATGCAAGTTTTAATTTACCTAATAAAACAGATGGAATTAATCCATAAGAATAAAAAAATTCCCCAGTTCTATAAGACGGAGATGTAAGTTCAATTAAAAAAACAAAAATACAAATTATAATTAGACAATAAGTAATTATTGGTTTCGAACTTGTTGGGTTATCATCTTTTAAAGGTATCATAAGTTAAATTATATTTTCTAATAATATAATTTAACCTACGAAAATATCTATCTTAACTTCCAAGTTAATATTGGAATAAATGTAGCAACTAAAAAAGATAAAAATAATAGTGATTGTGAAACAAAAACTGGAAATAAATCACTTGGTATAATGCCTCCTACCAATAAGCTCTTTGAAAAATCAGGAGCCGGAAATAAAAGAAACCCTCCAATTAAACCTATAATTATCGAAATGTACGCATTTTTTTCATTCATTCTTTTATTATAAAAACTGTAAAAAACAGTCAAAACAAATGCACAACAAAATAGGTCAGCTAATAAAAATAGATATAAAATACTAAATCCTTTTGATGCTACAATGAAAGCTATTATTGAAAGACCTATTATAAAATACTTAGATAGTTTTAAATAGTCTGTATTTTTATTAAATTTAAAAACTGCTTTTCCATCAACTACAATTAAGCTTGAAATAGCATTAATTAATGTATCAACTGTACTAATGGTTAAAGATAATCCTAAAATCACTATAATTATTGATAAAAATTCAGTTTGATCTTTTAATAATAAAAAGAAAAAACCTAAATCGGGTCTGACACTTGAATCTACAGAAATAGCAACTAATCCACTAAAACCCATAAAAGAAACTATTGGAATGATTATAATAAATGCAAGAATTAAACTTTTCTTGAGTACATCATCATTCTTTGCGGCATAAACTCTTTGCCAATTTCCTTGATGGAATAAGTTTGTTGCAGCAACAGCAATAAAAAAAGTTAACCCAGCTGTATAATTAGGAATGTAACTTATACTTAATAAATGAGGATTTTTTTTATTTATAAAAGAAAAAGAAAACTGATTACCTGTATATGAACTTAAGTATGAAATTGAAATTACAAGTAAAACTAAAATTACTACTAACTGAATAGTATCAGTAAAGATAGAAGCTCTCAATCCACCGTATAGAGTATAAGTTAAAGTTGCTACTAAAGTTATTAATGATGTAATCCAAAGTTCCGTTCCTGAAATATAATTAATCAACATTGCAACAGCAGTTACTTCAGCGCATAAAAAAACAAACATATAAAAAATAGTCATTAATAAAATTAATTTAAATAAACTCTTACTAAATTTTTTTCTTAAAAATTCAACTAAGGTAGATCCTTTTGGAAAATCTTTTCTTATTTTTTTTCCTAAAAATATTAAAAAAATCATTGGGAAAGCTGTACCAAGTGCATAACCAATTACTGAACCGATACCACCCCATGTTGCAGCAGAAGCAGGGCCAAATAAAATCCAAGCACCAAGTGCTGAAGCAACTAGGCTTGTGCTAAGTGAAAAAAAACCAATATTTCTATTGGCTGTTAAGTAATTATCAATGCCTTGATATTTTTTTGAATAAACTAATCCTACCAAAGTAAATATTAAGCTTATAACTATAACTAATGTTAATGATGTTGATTGACTTATAAAGTTTATTTTATCCATTATTCTCCCTTTCTGAATTACCGGACAGGTTGTTAGGGTTTAATCTCAGTCAGTTACGACACCCCTTTTATAATTAATATAATTGAAGATTATAATTTTTCATAGTAAAATTTTAATATTAATGCCTACTTATACAGTAATAAATTCAAATTTTAATTTAAAACCAGTGCAAAAAAAAGAAATAGCAAAAGGTATTACTAAAGTTCATAATTTAGTCACAGGAGCTAATAAATATTTTGCACAAGTAATTTTTAATAAAACTAAAGATAACGATCATTTTATGGGAGGAAAAATAGTAAAGGATCCTCAACTCTTTTTACATGGTCAAATAAGAGCAGGAAGAAATTCTGAAGTTAAAGAAAAATTGATTATAGATTTAAGAAATATTTTAATTGAAAAATCTAAGTTAGATGAAACCCAAGTTTGGGTATATATTGTTGATCTATTACCTTCTCAAATGATTGAATATGGTTCGATTCTTCCAGAGTCTGGAAAAGAAAAGGAATGGTTTGAAAATTTATCAAATAAATTAAAAAAAAAATTAGCTAAAATTGATTCTTAGTATTTAAAATTAAAAACAAACTATATGATCAATATTAATTGGTCTTTTAATTCCAAATTTTTCATCTACTTCATGCTGATGAATGTGATGTGAATGAACAAATACAGGTATTAATCTCTCACTATCGGTTTTTAATGTATAAATAAAATTGGTTCCTCTAAACTTTCGATCAACTACTTCTAGTTTTAAATTACTTTTATCATCATGCTCTAAGTCTTCTGGTTGTAATAATAGCTGAACATCAGAACCTTTTGGATAATGTTTTATAAAATTACCATTAATTGTGCCTAAGTCGTCATTTTCAAGACTATTTTCTCCAGTTACTTTTGCGGGTATCAAAATTCCTCTATTTAAAAACTTTACTACCTCAACAGAATTAGGAAAATGGTGAATATTATAAGGATCATCGTATTGTCTTAGCTGACTATTTAATATAATTCCACATTTACTACCAAGATAAAAAGCTTCGTAAGAGTCGTGAGTTACAATAATTGTTGTGATTTTTTGCTCTATTAATATTTTTTTTAGTTTTACCTGTATTTCTTCTTTGAAGCTTTGGTCAACATTAGATAAAGGTTCATCTAATAAAAGCAAATCTGGTTTTGATAATAATGCCCTAGCCAATGATGCTCTTTGAGCCTCACCAGAACTAACTTGATGTGGAAATTTATCTTTAATCTGTTCTAAGTGAAGGAACTTAATGACTTCATTAATTGTTATATTTTTTTTCTTTTTTTTATTTCTTTCAGCACCAAATTCAATATTTTTTAATATATTATAATGTGGAAATAATGAACTATCCTGAAAAGACATAGCAATATTTCTATTTTCTGGTTCTACATGAATGTCTTTTGAAGAAATAATTTTGTTTTTTAATAAAATTTTACCTTTTTTTATTTTTTCTAATCCAGCTATAGTTCTTAAAATAGTTGTTTTACCTATACCCGAAGGTCCTAACAAACAAATTATATCACCTTCATTTTCTATTTTTAAAGTTACATTGCTTACTTTATTTTTTTCACTTGCAGCAAATGTAACATTTTCAATTTCTAAAAAGTTTTTTTCCATAAAAATTAATCGTTAAGAATATACCTTGAGGTAATTAAAATAAAGAAACTTGCAATAATAACAAGAAATAAAGATGGGGCAGCAGCTGCTTCTAATAAATCTTGGGAGGCATAAATATATGCAGTAGTTGCAAAAGTTTCAAAATTAAAAGGTCTCATTATTAAGGTTATTGGTAACTCTTTAATTATTTCAATTGCTATCAATATTCCAATTAACATTACAGAGTTCTTTAAATATGGAATATGAATATTCTTAAAAGTTTTAAATTTAGAATAACCTAGTAAATAAGCACTTTCATCAATTGAATAATTAATTTTTAAATATCCAGATTTAATTCCATTACTGGCTAAAGAATAAAATCTTACAAAATAAACTACAACTAAACCAAAAATAGACCCGATAAAAATTGACTTAATTGTTTTAAAACCAAAAAAATTTATAATATTATTATCAAACCAAGAAATGAAAGTAATAAATGCAACTGCTAATATAATCCCTGGAATAGCATATCCAGATATAGAAAAAGTAGTTAGTGCTTCAAGAAATTTACTTCTTGAAACTCTATTTCCATAATTAGAAATAAACGATAATGAAATTAATACTATACTAGATAAAATTACTAAAAAAATTGTATTTAAAAATAATTTTATAATATTTAAATCAGCTAAATGTTTTGGAAAAATAATTGTCCAGTAAAGCATTTGCAAAACTGGAAACAGAAAGCTGAAAAAAAATATAAAGGAACAAAAAAATAAAGCCAAATATAATTTATAACCTTTCAAATTTGTTAAAGTTTTTGACTTGAAACCGCCTTTTGATGGAGAATGATATTGAGCTTTTTTTCTAGATAAATTTTCTAGTATAAACAAACCAAGTATAAAAACTAAAAGATAAAATGATAATCTATTTGCTAATGCCAAGTCATCAAAAGAAACCCATGCATTATATATTCCGGTTGTGAGAGTTGAGATTCCAAAAAATGATACAGAGCCAAAATCAGATAAAGTTTCCATAGCAACTAATGATAATCCGGTTACTATTGCTGGTCTTGCTGAAGGTAATATTATTTTAATAAAAGATTTTTTCTTAGAAAAACCTAAATTTTTCCCAAGTTCTATTAGATTTTGTGATTGATAATGGAATGAAGCTCTTGTCAAAACATAAACATAACCAAATAAAGAAAACGATATTGAAATTATAGCCCCTAGCATTCCATCAAACTTAGGAATACTAGAATTATAATCTCCATTTCCAAATAAATTTTTTAAAATTGTAAAAGCAGTTCCATAATTTTCAAAAAAAGCAGTCAATGAATAAGCATAAATATATGCTGGAACAGCAAAAGATAAAATTAGTGCCCATTTAAAAAAAGTGACACCTGGAAAGTTATAAAAAGAAACTAAATAAGCACACCCAACACCAATTAAAAATGTTAAAATTAAAACACCAAATAATAAAGTTAAGGAATTTAAAATATAATCAAAAAGGAATGTATTTTTTATAATTGAAGAATAATTTCCTGTACTTTCAAAAAAACTACTGAAAACAGTAACTATAGGTATTGCTACAGCTATTGAAATTAAAAATGAACTTAAATACCAAATATTTATTTTTTTTAAATACATACTTACCCTTATAACAAGAAGAGCACATTATTAATAGAAGGGTAAGTACTACTAAAAAATGTGCACTATCTCAAAAAAATTAATCTTTTTTTTCAAAAACGTTTAGAATATGTGCGATCTCTTCATTTTTGATTTCAGATAATTTTCTGTTACTCACTTTTTTTTCGATTTTTTTACACTCTAAAGCGCACGGATTGCACGCTTTAGAAGATTTATTATAATCGAAATCAAATGAATTCTTTTTCACTCAACTCTTTCTACTTCCATTTGGCAGCCAACATGCACTCTAGTGCAATTGCCTGTCTTTTTCCGTAGTTAGTTACTTTAGTATTTAAATCTTGTTTAAATCCAAGACCCATTTGTTTAACTAAATCATGTGGCTCAACACCATCAATCATTGGATATTCAAATGTATTATTAACTATATGTTCTTGTGCTTCTTTAGTTAATAAAAACTCAAGTAGTTTTTTTGCATTTTCAGGATTTGGTGCATTTTTTAATACTCCGCCTCCACTAATGTTCATATGAGTTCCTCTATCTCCTTGGTTAGGAAAAAATGGAAGAACTTTCTTAGCAGCTGCTTGTTGTTCTGCACCTTTTTTTCCAGACAACATCAAAGCTAAGTAATAAGTATTAGCTACAGCTAAATCAGCTTCGCCTGCTGCTACAGCTAAAATTTGAGCTCTGTCGTTTCCTTTAGAGTCTCTAGCCATATTTGCAACAACTCCTTTTGCCCATTCACAAGTTGCTGATTTTCCATTATTTTTTACTAATGATGCAACAAGAGACTGATTGTAAATATTATTAGATTTTCTAATAACAATTCTTCCTTTCCATTTAGGATTTGCAAGACCTTCATATGTCATACCATTAAGATCATTTGCATTTACTCTTTCAGGAGAATAGTAAATTATTCTTGCTCTCTTAGCTATTCCAGTCCAATTTGAAGTTCTAAAGTTTGATGGCACAGCAGCTTTAATTGCTGAAGTCATTGAATTTTGGAACATTCCTTTTGCATCAAATGCACCAAGTCTTCCAGCATCAGCTGTAATATAAAGATCGGCCTTTGAGTCTTTTCCCTCTTCCGTAATTCTTTTTTGAAGAGCTTTATCTTTTCCTGATACGATATTTACTTTAATTCCAGTTTTAGCTGTAAATTTTTCATAAAGTTGAACATCAGAATCGTAATGTCTTGCACTAAATACGTTAACTTCTGCTGCAAACGTCATATTTGCAAATAGAGTTATAAAAAATGCAATAATTGTTATTTTTTTCATATTTTACTTTTTTTAATTGTTAATAATTATTGAAAATGATTACTATTCTCAGTGATAATGATTATCAATCGCAAAATTGTCGCACTTTTCACTAGAATTATTAATTTATTCTCAAAAACCTGTTTAATTAATTCAATTTTAAGTTTAAATTCTCTTTAATAATTATGGCTGATAATTCTAAAACAATACTTCAAAAAGACCTAAATATTGATGGCAATATTTTCGAAAAAGAAACTATCGAAATAAATTCAAAAATTAAGGGAAATATAAAAGCTGAAAATGTGGAAATAGAAGAACAAGGAATAATAAATGGAAATATTAATTCTACAAATTCTGTTCTATCAG
>SHAN01000040.1 GCA_004213155.1 Candidatus Pelagibacterales bacterium | reverse complement strand
TGAACTATTTTAATAAATCTAGAACTTTCTTTTTTATTTAGAATTCCATCAGTTAGAGTTAAAAATTTTCTAATATAGTTTTGTCTTTTAAAAGGACGCAAACCATAAGGATGTGCATCCGCTCTATCTAATTCTTCAACTATTTTTTCTTTATTATTCATTGTAACAACCACTTTTGCACCAAAAGATTTATTTTTTGGATTTGGATCATGATATTTTTTGGTCCATCTTTTATCTTCATAAGTTTTGATAGATTGCCAAATTTTTATAGTACTTTTTTTATTAGATCTTTTTTTTGTATAAGATTTTATATGATGCCAATCTCCATCTTCTAGAGCAACAGCAAATATATACATTATAGAGTGATCTAAAGTTTCTCTACTTGAATTAGGATTCATTTTTTGAGGATCATTAGCCCCTGTACCAATAACGTAATGTGTGTGGTGACTAGTATAAATATCAATTTTTTTTATTTTATTTAAGTTCTTAATTTTTTTATTTAGTTTTTTTGCAATATCAATTAGAGCTTGAGATTGATATTCAGCAGAATATTCTTTTGTATAAGTTTCTAAAATAGCTTTTTTGCTTTCTCCTTTTTTTGGAAGCGGAACATTATATTTGGCTTTTTTACCATCTAGAATTCTAGAAATTACACTATCTTCCCCCTCATAAATAGGACTTGGCGAACCTTCTCCTCTCATTGCTCTATCAACAGCTTCTATAGCGAGTTTACCTGCATGAGCTGGCGCGAAAGCTTTCCAACTAGATATTTCTCCTTTTCTAGATTGGCGAGTAGAAATTGTTGTATGTAAAGATTGTTGTATGGCCTGATAAATTGTTTCTGTATTTAATTTTAACATTGCTCCTAAGCCTGCCGCAACACTTGGACCTAAATGAGCAATATGATCAATTTTATGTTTATGCAAACAGATTCCTTTAACTAAATTTACTTGAACTTCATAAGCTGTAATAATACCCCTTAAGAGATCTATACCACTTTTTTTATTTTGTTGAGCAACACTTAATAATGGAGGAATATTATCTCCTGGATGGCTATAATCTTCTGCCAAAAAAGTATCATGAAAATCTAATTCTCTTACAGCGGTTCCGTTAGACCAAGCTGCCCATTCACAGTCAAATTTTTTTTTTGAATTTATCCCAAATAAAGTTGCACCATTTTTTCTTGGATGTTTTAATGCCATTTCTCTTGAAGAAATAACAGGTTTTCTGTTTAAAGAAGCTATTGCCACAGAAGCATTGTCAATTATTCTATTAATAACCATTTCAACACTATCTTTATTTAGTTTTGAGTTGTCGCTAGCAATTTCTGCAATTTTCCAAGCCAACTGTTTATGTTTTGGTAAATTATATTTCGATGGATATGATTTTATTTTATAATATTTCAAAATTTTCCTCTTTTTTAAGAAATTATAAATAAATGAGAAATTAATTTATTACAATAATTATTGCAGTGATAAATAGTAAAAAAGCTAATAAGTATTCAATAATTTTTTTAATTTTAATATTTTTTATCAATAATCTAATAGATGAACCAAATAGTGCCCATAAACATATAGAAGGGAAGCAGACAAGCGCCGCCGTTATTGTAGTGAATAAAATTGCAATAATTAAATTTTCATCTCTTGGAAAAAAACCAGAAGCTACCATAGTAGCTATTGTCCATGCTTTTGGATTAACAAATTGAAAAAAAGAAGCTTCATAAAGCTTTAAAGGTCTAGAACTATCTTTATTGTGTTCGTTAAATGATCCAATAATTTTATAACCTAGGTATAAAAGATAAATTGCACAGATATATTTTAGGATTTCTTGAATTTGAGGATATATTTGAAATATTTTACCTAACCCTAGACAAACAAGTGCAATCTGAACTATATGACCAGAAGGTATGCCAATTAAATGTGGAAGAGTTCGTCTAAAACCAAATTTTATACCAGAAGCTGTTAGCATGGCATTATTTGGACCTGGTGTAACAAACATTACAAAGTAAAAACTAATCAACGCTAAAAAAAGTTTTAAATCGATCATAAATATTTTGATACAATTTTTTCAATACCTACAAAATCTTTTATTAAATGATTATGATAAATCTCGTTAATATTTTTTTCTGTATATCCATTTTCTAATAAAATTATAGGAATAGAAGATTCCTTTGCAGCATTAGCGTCAGTTTCACTATCACCGATCATTAAGCTTTTTTTTATATCACCATTTAAAATTTCAATAACACTTGTTAGGTGTCTAGGATCAGGTTTACAATACTGAAAAGTATTACACCCAGCTACATATTCAAAGTAATTATATATTCCAATTTTTTTTAATAGATCTATAGCTAAGTGTTCTTGTTTATTAGTGCATACAGCCATTGAAATATTTTTTTCTTTACACCATTTTAAAAATTCCTTAACACCATTTATAAGAGTACTTTCATTAATAATATTTTTGCTATAAAAATTTATAAACTCTTTTACCATTTCACTTTTTATTTTTTCATCGTTAACCTTTCCAAATTCTTTCTTTGCTTGACCCCATATAGATCTCCCGATTAATGCACCAGCTCCTTTACCAACTAGGTTTCTAATATCTGCAGCAGATTTTGTTGGATATCCAAATTTTTTCATAACATGATTATGAGCATTCATTAAATCTGGAGCTGTATCAACGAGCGTTCCATCTAGATCAAATAAAATTGTATATTTTTGAGTCATTTATAAAGTATTTTTAAGAAACAATTTGTGAATTAAGGTTATGTTATACTTACTATAAAGATTTTTCTATATGAAACAAACAAATTCACAAATAATTCAAAATAAACTTAGAAATAAATTTATTAAATCTGGAGTTAATATGAAAGGTCCAGAAACTATTTATTTTTCTAAAGATACTAAAATAGGAAAAAATGTAACAATAGATCCTTATGTAGTATTTGGACCAAAAGTTAAAATAGGAAATAATGTAAAAATTAATTCATTTTCTCATTTAGAAAATTGTAAAATTGAAAATAAAGTAGACATTGGACCCTATGCAAGAATTAGACCTGGTACAATTTTAAAGACTGGTTCAAGAATTGGAAATTTTGTCGAGGTTAAAAAAAGTACTATTGGAAAAAAGTCTAAAGTAAATCATTTGTCTTATGTAGGAGATAGTTTTTTAGGCAACTCTGTAAATATAGGAGCAGGTACAATTACTTGTAATTACGATGGAGTTAAAAAAAATAAAACAAAAATTAAAAGTAATGCATTCATTGGCTCTAATTCATCTCTTGTAGCACCAGTTACTATTAATGAAAATAGCATCGTGGGTGCAGGTTCTGTAATTACTCAAAATGTAAGAAAAAGATCTTTGGCTCTAACAAGATCTAAGCAGACAGAAATACAAAATTATAAAAAAGGAAAAAAATAAATATGTGTGGAATTATAGGAATTACCAGCAATAAGCCAGTCACATCAGCTATAATTAACTCTCTAAGAAAATTAGAATATAGGGGTTATGATTCTGCTGGTGTAGCCACTCTTTCTAACGGATTTATAAACGAAATTAAATCAGAAGGAAGAGTTGATAATTTAGAAAAAAATCTTCTAAATAAAAAAATAGAAGGGACAATCGGAATTGGTCATGTAAGATGGGCAACACATGGAATTCCAAATACAGTTAATGCTCATCCACACTCGTCAGAAACAGTATCCGTTGTTCATAACGGAATAATTGAAAATTCTACAACTTTAAAGAAATACTTAATTAAAAAAGGGCATAAATTTAAATCACAAACTGATACTGAGGTAATTGTTCATTTAATAACTGAGTTGTTAAAAGAAAATGATTTAAAAAATTCAATATTAAAAATGCTAAAACAGTTACATGGAAGTTTTGCGCTTGGAATAATTTTTAAAGACCAGCCAGATTTAATAGTTGGTGCCAGAAGAGGATCGCCACTTGCGGTTGGTTATGGACCTAATGAAAATTATTTAGGTTCAGACTCATATGCACTAAAGTCAATGACGAATAAAATTTCTTATTTAAATGATGGTGAATTTTGTATTGTCAAAAAAAATGAAGTTAATTTTTTTGATGAAACTGGAAATAAAATTAATAAAAAAGTATTAGAGCTATCATCAAATGAGCAAGATTATGAAAAAGGTGATTTTAAACATTTTATGGCTAAAGAAATAGAGGAACAACCAATTACTTTAAAGAATTGTATTAAGGAATATATTGATAGTATTAATAATGAAATTAGCATTCATAATTTTCCATGGAAAAATAAAGAAATATCATCGGTTGTATTAATTGGATGTGGAACAGCCTATCATTCATGCATGATGGCAAAATATTGGTTTGAAGAATTAACCACTTTAGATGTATCGATAGATATAGCTTCTGAATTTAGATATAGAAATAATAGATTTAAAAAAGATTCACTATATATATTTGTTTCACAATCAGGTGAAACTGCAGATACATATGCTGCTTTAGATTTATGTAATAAAAATAATATGAAAACAGCAAGTATAGTAAATGTTATAGAAAGCTCTATAGCACGAGATTCAAACTTCGTTTTACCAATTCATTGTGGTCCTGAAATAGGAGTTGCTTCTACCAAAGCGTTTTTAGGCCAGATGTTAGTACTTTATTTATTGATACTTAAATTAGGTATAATAAGAGGTGATTTAAAAAAAGTTAATTATGTTGAAAAAATTAAAGACCTTAAAAAACTACCAAAATTTGTTGAAGATACACTTTTGACTGAAAATAAAATTCAATCTGTTTCAAGCACTTTTATAAAAGCAAAAGGTTCTATGTTTTTAGGAAGGGGATTTTCATACCCAATAGCTTTAGAAGGAGCTCTTAAACTTAAAGAATTATTATATGTTCATGCAGAAGGTTATCCAGCAGGCGAAATGAAACATGGACCATTAGCATTAATTGAAGATGGAATGCCTGTTGTAGTATTAGCACCTAGAGATAATTATTATAAAAAAACAATTTCTAATATGCAGGAAGTAATAGCAAGAGGAGCAAAAGTATTATTAATTACAAACAAAAGTAATGATGATGTTGTATCAGAAAATATTTGGCAAAAAATTGAGGTTGAAAATACTAATGAAGATTTACTACCTTTTCTATTAACAGTTCCTTTACAAAAACTAGCATATTATAGTGCGTTAAAAAAAGGTTATGATATTGATAAACCTAGAAACCTAGCCAAATCAGTTACAGTAGAATAAGCTGTAATTTAAATTTAATTTTACTTTTTAGGATTTTGGATATAATACATCTGTGAGTTGAATATGAAAAATTGGAAAAAAAATAGCTGGAGAAATTATCCCGTGAAACATATCCCGGAATATCCAAATAAAAAGGATTTAGATATGGTTCTTGGAAAGCTTAAAGATTTTCCTCCTTTAGTTTTTGCTGGTGAGACAAGACATTTAAAAGATCAGTTGGCTGAAGTAGTAGATGGAAAAGCTTTTTTATTGCAAGGAGGAGATTGTGCAGAGAGTTTCGCTGAATTTCACCCAGACAATATTAGAGATACATTTAAACTAATTTTACAAATGTCATTAGTGTTAACTTATTCAGCATCTTTGCCAGTTGTTAAATTAGGAAGAATTGCTGGACAGTTTTCAAAACCGAGAAGCTCACCGATTGAAATAAAAGATGGGGTAGAGTTACCAAGTTATTTGGGCGACAATATAAACGGTATAGAGTTTAATGAAAAAGCAAGAATTCCAGATCCAAAAAGGTTATTTAAAGCTTATTCTCAATCAGCATCTACTTTGAATCTAATACGGGCTTTTTCACATGGTGGTTTTGCCGATTTAAAAATGGTTCATACTTGGAATTTAGGATTTATAAAAAAAAGTCCTGAAGCAAAAAAATTTAAAGAACTAGAAGATAAAATAGCAGATGCTCTTGCTTTTATGGATGCTTGTGGAATTAATTCTGATTTTAATAGAAGATTAAAAACAGTAAATTTCTGGACTTCCCATGAAGCTTTACTTTTACCTTTTGAGGAGTCAATGACAAGAATAGACTCAACGACTGGAGAATATCACGATACATCTGCACATTTTGTTTGGATAGGTGATAGAACAAGACAACTAGATGGAGGCCATGTTGAATTTTGTAGAGGTATAAAAAATCCTATTGGAATCAAATGTGGACCAACACTAAAAGCTGATGATTTAATAAATTTGTGCAATAAAATTAATCCACAAAACGAAAAAGGTAAAATCACTTTAATTTCTAGATTTGGTCATGACAATGTAGGAAAATTTTTACCTAAATTGATTAGAGCAGTTAAAAAAGAAGGTTTGAATGTAATTTGGTCATGTGACCCGATGCATGGAAACACAATTAAATCAACAACTGGGTATAAAACAAGACCTTTTAATAATGTAGTAAAAGAAGTAAAAAATGTTTTTACTTGTCATCAAAGTGAAGGAAGTTATGCAGGTGGTTTGCATATAGAAATGACAGGACAAAATGTAACAGAATGCACCGGTGGTGCACAAAAGATTTCTGATCAAGATTTATCACATAGATATCATACTCATTGTGACCCTAGACTTAATGCTAATCAAGCATTAGAATTAGCATTTTTAATCTCTGATGAGATTAAAAAAAATGCAGCATATTCAAAAAATAATATTAAAGCGGCATCTTAAACAATTGTATTAAATACAATTATGTTTAAATTTAATAAATATGAAAACTTCAGATAAAATAATTTTTATAAGTAATTGGATAAAAGAATATATCAATTCAATGCCTAAAAAAGCAGAAACTCTTGTAATTGGAATATCTGGAGGTATAGATTCATCTGTTTCTAGCACATTATGTGCAATGACAGGAATTAAAACTATAGTTTTATCAATGCCAATTAAACAAAAATCAACGCAACATGATTTAAGCCTAAAACATCAAGAATGGTTAATTAAAAATTTTAATAATGTTGAGGCACATATATTAAATTTAGATAAATTATTTGATGAATTTAAATCAAGTTTATCAAAATTTGATAATGATCATGGTATGGCGAACTCAAGAGCCAGATTAAGAATGACAACACTTTATCAAGTGGCTGCAGCCAACAAGGGAATTGTTGTAGGTACAGGAAATAAAGTAGAAGATTTTGGGGTTGGATTTTATACAAAATATGGTGATGGAGGTGTTGATATATCTCCAATAGCAGATTGTAATAAAACAGAAGTATGGCAGCTAGGTAAAGAATTAAAAATCTTAGAAGAAATTATTAAGGCAGCTCCAACTGATGGTTTATGGGATGATGCCAGAACTGACGAAGGGCAATTAGGATTAAAATATGAGGAATTAGAAGAGGCAATGAATAATCCAAATTCTCAAAATCGTGAAAAATATGAAAAAATAAGAAAATTAAATTTGCATAAAATGGCACCTATTCCAGTATGCAAGATTCCAAACTAATCAAATAGATTCACAAATCTATAATTAAAGTATATTTCTATAATAATGAATAAAGATATTTTTTTAACAAATAATTTAAGTAACAAAAAAGAAAAATTTGTTCCTATAAATGAAAAAAAAATTGGGATGTATGTATGTGGCCCAACAGTTTATGATGATCCTCATATTGGTAATGCCAGACCTTTAGTAATTTTTGATATTTTATTCAAAGTTTTGAAATGTAAATATGGAGATCAATCAGTAAAATATATAAGAAATATTACTGATGTAGATGATAAAATAATAAAATCATCTCAAGATAAAAAAGTTACTATTTCAGAATTAACAAAAAATGTCATTAAAAGTTTTAATGATGATTGTGAATTTTTAAATTGTGAGTCACCATCACATCAACCAAAAGCTACAGAACATATTGATCTAATGATCGAAATGATTTTAAAATTAATAAATAATAAATTTGCATATGAAAATAACCTGCATGTTTATTTTGAAGTAGGCAAATTTAAAGATTATGGAAAGTTATCTAATAAA
>SHAN01000004.1 GCA_004213155.1 Candidatus Pelagibacterales bacterium | reverse complement strand
AGAGGATTTACAAAAAAAAATAGATGAATGGCATATTAAAAATAAAGGAAATAAAATTAATATAGAAGAATATAAAAAATTCTTAAAAGAAATAGGCTATTTAAAAGAAATTGGATCAGATTTTAAAATTGAAACTACTAATATAGATAAAGAAATTTCTAGTATAGCAGGGCCTCAGTTAGTAGTACCAATCATGAATGAAAGATATGCCCTGAATGCTGCAAATGCAAGATGGATGAGTTTATATGATAGTCTTTATGGTACTGATGTTATTAAATCAGAAGAAGGTGGTAGTGAAAGATATGATCCATTACGAGGTCAAGAGGTTATAAAATATGTCAGAGAATTTTTAGATAAATATGTTCCAATAGAAAAAACCTCATGGAAAAATATTTCTAGTTTAAAAGTTAAAGATGGAAATCTTGTTATTCATAAAAATGATTTTGAATATAAATTAAAAAATTTAGAAAAATTTATTGGACATAGAGGAGAAAGCAATAAGCCATCAGCTATAATACTTAAAAATAATAATCTTCATATTGAAATAATAATAAACCCTAGAGCTTTCAGTGCAGCTCATGATATTGCTGGTATAAGTGATGTTATTGTTGAAGCTGCTGTTTCAACAATTTGTGATAATGAAGATAGTGTGGCTGCTGTTGATGCAGAAGATAAGGTTATTTGTTATAGAAATTGGTTGGGTTTAATGAAAGGAAATTTAAAAACAACATTTATAAAAAATGGTAAAAATTTTGAGCGTAAATTAAACCCTGATAGAAGTTATATTTCTAAAGAAGGAAAAGGACTAAAACTACATGGAAGAAGTTTATTGTTAGTTAGAAATGTTGGTCATCTAATGACTAACCCTGCTATTATTTTAAAAGATGGATCTGAAATACCAGAGGGAATTATGGATGCCTTTATAACTTCTGCGGCTTGCATGCATGATATTAAAAAAAAAGGTAACTCAAGAACTGGTTCTATTTATATTGTAAAGCCAAAAATGCATGGTCCTGATGAGACTGCATTTACAGATTTAATTTTTACTAAAGTTGAAGAAGTTTTAGGATTAGAAAAAAATACTTGCAAGATTGGTATAATGGATGAGGAAAGAAGAACTTCTACAAATCTAAAAGAATGTATTAGAACGCTTAAAAATAGAGTTTTTTTTATTAACACAGGTTTTTTAGATAGAACTGGTGATGAAATGCATACCTCAATGGAAGCGGGCCCTATGATTAAAAAGGGAGATATGAAATCTTCTAAATGGATTGGAGCTTATGAAAATAATAATGTAGATATCGGGCTTCAATGTGGGTTTTATGGTAAAGCTCAAATAGGCAAAGGTATGTGGGCCATGCCAGATAAAATGGCAGATATGATGGAACAAAAAACTAACCATTTAGAGGCTGGAGCAAACTGCGCTTGGGTACCCTCACCTACAGCTGCTGCACTTCATTCACTTCACTATCATGAGATAGATATTTTTAAAAAACAAAAAGAAATACAAAATAGAGAACCTGCAAAACTTAATGATCTTTTAACAATTCCGGTAGCAGATAGACCTAATTGGTCTATTGAAGAAATTAACTCAGAAATTTCTAATTCTTCACAAACACTTCTGGGATATGTAGTTAGATGGATTGATCAAGGCGTAGGTTGTTCAAAAGTGCCTGATATAAATAATATCGGCCTAATGGAGGATAGAGCCACGTTAAGAATTTCTTCACAGCATATTACTAATTGGATACATCATGGAATTTGTTCAAAAAAACAGGTTCTAGAAATTATGAAAAAAATGGCAAAAGTAGTAGATGCTCAGAATAAAGATAATAAAAGTTATGAAAATATGTCTCCAAATTTTGATAAGTCAGTTGCTTTTAAAGCAGCTTGCGATTTAGTATTTTTTGGTAGAAGTCAGCCATCTGGATATACTGAGCCTCTTTTGCATTTAAATAGACTGATTAAAAAAAATTAATTTTCAGAATTATTTATATTTTTTCTATTTTTGAATGCGGAAAATAAAGTTCCATCATCAAGAAATTCAATTTCACCTCCTACCGGTATTCCTTGTGCTAGTTTGGATATCTTTACATCTAAATTTTTAAGATTATCTTGAATATAATGTGCTGTAGTTGCTCCCTCTACAGATGCACTTAGTGCTAAAATAATTTCATCTATTGAATTATTTTTTGCTCTATTTATAAGAGCAGGTATTAATAAATCTTCTTCTTTTTTACTGTCCATCATTGAGAGAGTGCCACCTAAAATATGATAATGACCTTTATATATTCCTGAACCTTCAATAACAAACATATCTGATAAATTTTCAACTACACAAATTTGATTATAATTTTTTTCACTACATATACAATTATCATTTAAAGATTTTAAATTTCCACAATTTCTACATCGCTGTACATTTTTATAAACTTTGGCTAAAGTATTGGCTAAAGGTTTAATTAACTCTTCCCTACTATTAATTAATCTTAAAACTATTCTTTTGGATGATTTTGACCCAAGACCAGGAAGTTTGGAAATTAATTTAATTAGATCATCTATTTCTGGAATGTTATTTGTCATTTACTAAAATGGCCATTTGAATCCCTCTGGAAGATTTACTCCTCCAGTCATGCTGGATAGCTCTTCAGAGGTTTTAGATTTTAAAGTTAATTTTGCATTGTTATGTGCTGCCATTATAAGATCTTCTATTATTGAAATATCTTCTTTTATAATTGTTGGAGATATATTAATTTTAACTATCTCCCCATCACCATTTAGGATAATTTTAATTGCACCACCACCCGAAACACCTTCTACCTGTATTTGCTTAATTTTTTCTTGTGACTCCTTCATCTTACTTTGTAAATTCTTTGCCTGTTCAATTATTTTTGAAAAATCAGTCATTTATTGGCTCCTTTTCCTCTATATTTATTAAATTAGCGTCCTTAAAATTTTTTAGAATTTTTTTATAATCATCACTTAACTTAACCTTATCTAAAAGTTCTTTATTTTCATTTTCTTTAATTTGGTTTTTTGTTGGTCTGCCCTTTAGTTTAGATAATGTTATAATCCAACGTTGATTAGTCCATTCAAATAATTTTTGAGATAAATTTTTTATAAAATCTTTATCAAAATTATTACTAGATTCAATCTCTATTAATCCAAATTCAAATTTTACTAATTTTACGTTTTTTTCTAAATCATATTTTAGTTTAATTTCTTTTTCATTTGAACAGATAGAAATTAAATCTTCAAATTTTTTTATTTCTAAAATATTATTATTCATTATTGGTTCAGGATTTATTTTTTCTTCTTTTTTTTCTTGAGATATATTTTTTATTTGATCTAAAGATTTAATTAAATTTTTAGTTTCTTCAATTGGACTTTTTAAATTATTAACTTTAATATCATTTTTATAATTTGAGTCATTTGATAATTCTATGTTATTTAGTAGTTCTTCTAATTTAGGTGAATCTTTTAGATGGGTTAATCTTACTAAAAACATTTCAACTAATAGATCTTGATTAGAAACCATATTTAACTCCTCTATTGATTTAAGAGTAAATTGCCAAAACATTATTAATGTTTCATTATCTATACTAGATGAAATTTTTTCTAAATTTTTTGACTCCTCATCATTTAATGAAAAATTAATTTCATTTTTTCCAAAAATTTTAAAGTTTTTAATAAAATATAATACTTCTAAAAAATCATTTAAAAATATTTTTGGATCTACCCCTTGGTCTGATATTTTTCGGTACTTTTCTATTATTTCTTTTTCTTTTCCAATAAAAATTAAATCAAACAGTTCAATTAATTGTGATTTATCAAAATAACCAAAAATTTTTTGTGCCATTTTTAAATCTAATTCTTTTTTTTCTAATGTTTGTGTTATTAATGCTCTATCTAAAAGAGAAAGACTATCTCTTACAGAGCCTTCTGATATTTTTACAATTAATTTTAATGCTTCTTCAGATATCTTTCCTTTTTCTTTTGATACAATATTTTTTAAAAAAACTAACAATAGTTCTGATTTAACTCTTGAGAGATCAAATCTTTGACATCTTGAAATCACAGTTACAGGAATTTTTCTTACTTCAGTAGTTGCAAAAATAAATTTCAAATAATCAGGTGGCTCTTCTAAAGTTTTTAATAAAGCATTAAATGCTTGTTTTGAAAGCATATGTACTTCATCAACTATAAATATTTTATAATTAGCTGTACTTGGACTATACTTTGAAAATTCTATTAAGTCCCTTACGTCATCTATTCCTGTTTTGTCAGCCCCATCCATTTCTAAAATATCTAAATGATTACCATTAGCTATTGCTTCACAATGTTCACATTGATTTTCTTTACACAAATTATCAATTCCATTTTTGCAATTTAAAGCTTTAGCTACAATTCTTGCAGTAGTAGTTTTTCCAACTCCTCTAATGCCAGTAAACAAATATGCATTTGGAATTTTTTTTATTTTTATAGAATTGCTAATTGTTTTAACCATAATATCTTGACCAATAAGATCCTCAAATATTTGTGGCCTATATTTTAAAGCTAATACTTTTGATTTAATTTCACTCATTTTAATATAATAAAGGAGACTAGAACCTAAATAACACTCTTTACGCTTGCTTCCGTTAGGACCTAGGCGGGTTCAAGGTGCACTCACCTCTAGCCTCCACTTTTATTATATCAGTTATAATTTCTTATCTACAAGAAAAGTTATTAAAAAATATTTATTTTTCTCTAAAATTATCTGCGGTAAAAACACCTAATACGTGAAAATCCTCACAGTGTAATCCTAATTCCTCCAATGACTTTTGGACTTTATCCTCTTCAATATGTCCATCTAAATCACAAAGAAAAAAAAATGATGAAAATGAATTTTTTACTGGATAACTTTGTAGTTTTGTTAAGTTAACTCCATTAATAGCAAAACCAGAAAGTGCTGAATATAATGCTGCTGGCTTACTTTTTAATTTAAACAAAAAAGAAGTTATATATTTTTTTTCTTTTAAATCTGGCTGTATTACAGATTTTCCCATTATTAAAAATCTAGTTACATTTTCCAATTCATCTTCAATATTTGAAGCAAGGATATCTAGGTTATATATTTTTGCACTTAAGCTTGAAGCAATCGCAGCTGCACTTTTATCTTTTGTTTTAGAAACATATTCTGCACTTCCTGCTGTATCAGCTCGTACATTTTCAATAAATTTATTTTTTTTAATAAATTTTGATGATTGAGACAAACCCTGAGCATGGGAATAAACATTTTTTATATCTTCAAGTTTAGAGCCTTTCAAACCTAATAAGTGATGATGAACAGGATGAAAATGCTCTGAATAAATATTTAATCTATATTTAAATATTAAATATTCAACACCAATATTTCCTGTAATTCTATTAGACTCAGGAATAATAATTCTAAATGATTCATCTTTATGGGCTTTTTTAAAACACTCATCAAAAGTATTGCACGGTATAATTTCCGCATCTGGAAAAACTTTTAATGCAGCTAGATTACTATAAGCACCTGGAGAACCTTGATAAAGAATTTTCATAATTTTTTCTATAATCTATGATTTTATTTATTTTTTCAAGCTCATAAGATGCCTTACTTTTTCTAATTCCTTTTCAGTATCAACACTTAAAGGAACTGAGGATGAAAGACCAACATTAATATCAATGTTATTATCTAAAATACGCATCTGTTCCAAATTTCTTTCTATTTCATTTTTTGTTCTAGAAAAATTAATATATTTCTTTAGAAAATTTGGTTTAAAAATATATATCCCTACATGATGATATATATTCGAATTATCATCTGAATTTCCAATTCTAAAAAAATCCTCAGATTTTAAAAAATTTTTTTCTGTTAAATTTTCTTTTGTCTTTACTTTGACAATATTTTCATCGCTCATTTCATTATTGTTCATAATCTTAGCTCCTAACGTGCCAATCCCACTATCATTTTTTTTCATTAAATTATTTAATTTAAAAATGTTTTCAGGTTCAATATTAGGCATATCACCTTGTAAGTTAATTATAAAATCAATATTTTTATCATCAATCTTGTTAAAAGCTTCATAAACCCTATCTGATCCAGTTTTATGATTATCTTTTGTAATTATAGTCTTGCCTGAGAAATTATTTATAACATCAATAATTTTCTGATCAGGTGTCGCAACATAAACTTCTCCAATATTTGCTTCCATGGCTCTCTCATAAACTTGGGTTACCATAGGTTTGTCATTTATCTTTAATAGTGGTTTATTTGGCAGTCTTTTAGCCGATAGTCTTGATGGGATTATAATCACTGTTTTAGACATATTTTTTAATATAGTTGTAATTTATGCGTCAAAAAAATTAAATTTATATTTCTTAATTTCAATTTTTTCTATTATAAGATCTTAATTAATTAAATTTATGAAGTTTTTAAATCAAATAATAGCGGCAATAGTCCTTACTTTTGTGATAATTCTCGGAATAAATAAGTCAAGTGACTATATTTATAAGGTAGAAGCACCAAAAGCTGTATTTAATGTAGAAACAAAAATAGTTAGTGATGATACATTAAAAAAAGAAACAGGCTCAATTGACATTAAGGCATTACTTGCAATGGGGGATGTTGATCATGGGAAAAAAGTTTTCTCAGCTTGTAAAAGTTGTCACTCTATTAAAGAAGGTGGAGGAAACAAAATTGGCCCCGCATTATGGGCTGTTCTAGGAAGACCTTTGGGAGCAGTAGAGGGTTATAAGTATTCAAAAGCTTTAGTTGAATTTGGTGGTGAATGGAATTTTGAAACAATGAATTTATTTCTAATCAAACCAAAAAAATATATTTCAGGTACAAAAATGAGTTATGCTGGTCTAAAATCTGAAAAGGATAGGGCCTCAGTAATTTTGTATTTAAATCAATACTCCAGTAATCCATTGCAATTACCCTAATTTATCAAAACAGTATAATAAAATACTTTTTTGTACGTAAACTCTATTAAGAGCTTGTTGCCAAACTTTTGATTGTTTGCCTAAAAAAACTTTATCAGAAACTTCAGACCCTCTTGGCAAACAATGTAAAAATATACAAGATGGTTTGGCTAGTCTCATCAATTTTGAATCTATTCTAAAATTTTTAAAATCTTTTATTTTTTTAATTTTATTAACTTTGTCATTTAAAGAGACAACTTTGTCTGAAAATACGACATCAGCATTCATTATAGCTTTTTTTGGATCATTAAAAATATTAATTTTTCCTTTATTTTTTACAACCCAATTCATTACCTGTTTTTTAGGTTCATAATTTTTGGGACAGCCAATGTTTAAATTAAATGAAAATTTAACTGATGCTGCAATCAAACTATTAAGAACATTATTAGAATCTCCTATCCAGCAAATATTTAATTTAGAAATAGATTTTTTTTTAATTTCTTGAACTGTAAATATATCAGATAATATTTGAGTAGGATGTGAGGATGGGCTTAAGCCATTAATAATTGGAATCGTTAAATGTTTTTTAAATACTTCTATTTTTTCGTCACTATCTGTTCTTAACATAAAACCATTACCATAAGTTGATAAAATTTTAGCAGTATCTGCCAAGCTTTCTCCTCCTTTTGTTAAATGTAATTCATCAGGTCTTAAGGTTAAAGCTGCTCCCCCCAATTGTTTAATAGCAAGATAAAAACTTAATCTCGTTCTTAAACTTGATTTTTCAAACATTTGAATAAGTAGTTTTCCTTTTAAAGGACTGTCTTTATCTACATCTAAGGTATTAAGTTTTTTTCTTTTAGCTTTTCTTTTTTTTGCATCTAAAATTATTTTTTTTAAATCGGATGCTGGAATATCTTTAAGGTTTATAAAATTTTTCATTAAACCCTATATTCCTTACAAACTTTTTTAATAATTTTAATTGCTAAATCTATTTCTTTCTTTGTAACAGTAAGAGGTGGTAATATTCTTATTGTATTCTCTGCTGCTCTAATTGTTAATAATTTATTATCTATTAATTTTTGAATAAATTTAGTTTGATCATGAAATAATTGTAATCCAATTAAAAGACCAACTCCTCTTACTTCTTTAATTAATTTTGGATATTCGTTTTTAATTTTATTTAATTCGTTATGAAAATATTTAGAAACTTTTTGAACATTTTTAAGAAATCCTTTTTTAAATATTTGATCTAACACAGCGTTTCCAACTGACATAGCCAATGGATTTCCCCCAAAAGTAGATCCATGTGTGCCAGCAATCATTGATGATGCTGCTTTCTTATTCATTAAAACTGCTCCAATTGGAAATCCTCCTCCTATTCCTTTGGCTATTGGAACAATGTCTGGTTTTACACCTGAATAATCAAAAGCAAAAAATTTTCCAGTTCTTCCAATTCCACATTGAACCTCATCAAGAATTAATAATATTTTTCTTTTATTACAGATTTTTCTTAAATCTCTTAAACACCAATCTGGAATAACTTTTATTCCTCCCTCCCCCATAATTGTTTCAACCATAATGGCTGCAGTTTTATTTGTAATAGCTTTCTTTAGTCCTTTATGATCGCCAAATTCAAAATGATCAAAGCCCTCGACTTTTGGTAAAAAACCCTCTGTCATTTTTTTTGATCCACTAGCAAAAATTGTCGCTAAAGTTCTCCCGTGGAAAGAATTTTTAATACAAAGAATTCTATTTTTTTTTGGTTTTCCTATTGAATAAAAATATCTTCTAGCAATTTTTATTGCTACCTCTGTAGCTTCAGCTCCACTATTTTGAAAAATAACTTTATCTGCAAATGTTTTTTTTGTTAATCTTTTTGCTAATTTTTCGCCTTCAGGTATTTGAAAAGCATTTGATACATGCCAAACTTTCTTAGCTTGTTTAATAAGTTTTTTTGTTAAATATGAATTTGAATGACCCAGCGAATTTACAGCAATCCCTTGAACAAAATCTAAATATCTATTTCCATTTATTGAATAAAGAAAACTACCTTTGCCTTTTTTAAAGGCAATTTTTCTTCTGTTATAATTATTTGCTAAAGAACTCATTTTATTATGATTTAATCTTATAACCTTTTTTATATAAAATATAAGCCACAAACCATGTAATCAAACAAAGTGACGACAAATATATTAAACCAAAAGATATAGAACCATCTGATTGGCCAATAAAACCAAATCTAAAACCATCAATCATATAAAAGAAAGGATTATATTCACTTATAGTTTGGAGAAATTTTGGAAGTTTTTCTATAGAATAAAAACTTCCACTTAAAAAAACTAGAGGTTGAATTATAAAATTTGTATATGAACTCATTTCATCAAATTTTTGAACATGGCAACCAAGTATAAAACCTGCCGCTCCTAAAAAAAAAGAACCCAAAAAAAGATAAATGAATGAATAATAAATATTATATATCTCAATATCTAAAAAAATTGCAAATACTAATATGCAAACAACTGCAATTATAAAACTTCTTGTTACGGATGCTAAAATTATAGCAAATGTAACCTCTAATGCAGAAAGTGGTGAAGCTATTAAATCAAAGATATTTCCCATAACCTTGCCCATTAACAATGAGGAAGATGAATGAGAAAATGCTTGAGTTAAGAACTGCATTGCAAGCAAACCAGGAAAAAGAAAATTAATATAAGGTACCCCCAGGACATCTGCTCTTTGTTCGCCTATTGCCAACGAAATTACTAGTAAAAATAAACCAGCTGTTGTTATTGGGCCCAAAATTGTTTGGCCAATTACAATTAAAAATCTTAATACTTCTTTTTTATATAAAGACCAAACTCCTATCCAATTTATAAAACCAAATCTTCTAGAAGTAGGTGTATATTTATTTTCTAATTCAACCATAGATCTAATGTTTATTATTTTTTTAGCAAAAGTGTTAATAAAGTTTAGTTAATTATTGATTTTATTATATTTATATGTGTTATACCTAGTTTATACATAATTTAGTGTATTTTTTTTTATAATATACTATATATAGTAATTTATATGACCTGGACCGCAGATAAAATAGATAAATTAAAGCAACTTTGGGGTAACGGAAATACGGCCAGTGAAATAGCTCAAATTATTGGTGACGTAACGAGAAACGCAGTAATAGGAAAAGCTAATAGATTAAATTTATCATCAAAAATAATTAAAAATTTTAATAACAAATCAAAATCAAAATCATTTGAAACTAATGAACATGAAAATGAAAGAAAAAATAAAACAAAAAAAATAAAGTTTAAATCTTTAATAATTGAAAAAGATTTTGAGCCTGAAAATCCTAAGTCTTTAGAAGAATTAGATGATAATACTTGTAAATGGCCAAACGGTCATCCAAATGAATCTGATTTTTACTTCTGCGGTAGAACTTCTTTAGAAAAATTTTCTTATTGTAAGTTACATCTTCTCTATGCGTTTCAACCTAAAGGAAAAAAAGAGGATGTTATTACTAAAGACGATGATGTTCCTCAATTTATTCAAAAAAAAATTAAGTCTGCTTAATTTGAATTATAGTGTCCACCTTTTCTAAATCTATAAATATAATCAGGTAAAACAGACTCTACACTTGTACTATTAATATCTAAATCATTTAAACCAGGATAATTTCCAGAAACAATACTATCAGTATCTTGAAGCAATATAACTTGATCTTGAGTTAATAAAGATTTAGTAAAAAGTTCTAAAAATTTTGCTTGATACCTTGCAATACCCCAGGGTATAGGAATTAATAATCTTTTCTTTTTAATTTGTTTTAATAAAATTTCCATTAGTTCTCTAAAAGAAAAAACTTCTGGACCTCCTAATTCATATATATTATTTTTAAAGTTTTTCTTTTCTATCACTTTCATAATTGCATTTGATACATCTTCAACCCATATTGGTGAAAATTTTGTTAAACCTGATCCAATCAGTGGAAGTGCTGGTAAAAATTCTGCCATAGATGCAAATTTATTAAAAAAAGAATCATTTTTTCCAAAAATTAAACTCGGTCTTAAAATTATTGATTTTTTAAACTTTAAAATATTTTTCTCTCCTTGTAATTTTGATTGCATATATTTTGATCTATTTTTTTCATCAATACCAAGAGCACTAATATGAATTAATTTAGAAATTTCTAAAGTATTACAAAGTGAAGATAACATTTCTGGAAATTTTGAATGAATATCTTCAAATGTTTGTTTTTTAGTTTCATAAAGTATGCCACATAAATTAATAACTATATCTGCACTTTTCAAAATATTTTTTATTTTTTCTTCATCTAAAAGATTTAAATTCTTTTCTAAATCTATCTGGCCTGGATTGCCCAAGACTTTTAAATGTAGATTTCTGTATGGAGATCTTGTAACAATAATAATTCTATAGCCTTTTTCAGTTAATCTTCTTAATAAACTCCTTCCAATTTGGCCACTGCCACCAAATAAAACTACTATGGACTGATTATTTTGCATTTTTTTGACAATATTAATATATATGTTTTTAGCAATGACGAAAATATATAAATATAAAAACGACATTGATAAAGATGCTTTAGCAAAGCTAGAAAAGCATTCAAGTCTTAGTATTGACACAGAGGGAACAGGTTTACAAATTCCTCATAGAGACAAACTAAGCCTTATTCAGATTTCTACTGGTGATAATGACGCCTATGTTTGTCAGCCTAATAGAGAAAATTATGAGTCTCCAAATTTAGTAAAAATCCTTGAAAATAAAAAAATTATAAAAATATTTCATTATGGTAGATATGATATTTCTATTTTAGAATTTTTTTTGAAATGTTCTATAAATAATTTTTT
Source organism: Candidatus Pelagibacterales bacterium (assembly GCA_004213155.1). Classification (GTDB taxonomy): domain Bacteria; phylum Pseudomonadota; class Alphaproteobacteria; order Pelagibacterales; family Pelagibacteraceae; genus MED-G107. Next base: position 15,605 of record SHAN01000004.1, on the reverse strand, counting down.
TGATACAAAAATTGCTAGCAGAATTATTAGAACATATTCCTCAAAGCATGGTTTAGCTGACTTGGTCTTTGAATTTTGTAATAAGAAACTTGATAAAAGATTAGGTAGCAGCGACTGGAATAAAAATTTAGATGATTTAACTGATGCTCAGCTACAATACTGCAGTAATGATGTTATATATTTGCATAAAATAAAAGATGAATTATACAAAATGTTAATTAGAGAAAATAGATTAGAACTTTATAATAGTTGTATTGATTTTTTAAAAACAAGAATAAAATTAGATCAAAATGGTTTTACAGAAGATATATTTCAACATTAAATGAAAAAAAAAAATTATATTCAAACTGCAAAAAATGTAATTTCATCTGAAATTGAAGGGTTAAAACAATTACAAAAATCTTTAGATAAAAATTTTAATTTAGCAATTGAAAAAATTATAAAAACTTCTAATAAAAATGGAAAAATATGTTTTATTGGTCTTGGAAAATCTGGTATAGTTGCAGAAAGATCTTCTAAAACATTTAGTTCAATCTCTGTTCCAAGTATTTTTATTCATGCTGCAGAATTTTCTCATGGAGACTCTGGTGCGATACAAAAAAATGACCTTATGATAATTTCTTCATCATCTGGCGAAACTCAAGAACTAAAAAATTGTATTAGTTTTTCAAAAAGATGGGGGATTTCATTAATATCGATTTGTCAAAAAAAAAATAGTACTTTGTTTAAAGCTGGAGATATAAAAATACTTTTACCTACTTCAAAGGAAGCCGGTCTATCTATGGTGCCAACAACGTCACTTTCAATTTTTTCTGCTTTTTTTGATTCTTTGGCTGTTTCGCTAATGAAACAGAAAAGTTTTAGTTTAAAGGATTTTAAAAGATTTCATCCTGGAGGTTCTATTGGAGCATCGTTGCTTACAGTTAGCGATCTTTACATTTCAGATAAAAAAAAATTACCATTTGTTAATGAAAATAAAAATATGACAGATGCTATTAAAATAATGTCTAAGAAAAAGTTTGGGGCACTAATAGTTCTAAATTCAAAAAAACAATTAGCTGGTACATATAGTGACGGAGATTTAAGAAGAGACTCGGGAAAAGATTTAAAAAAATTGAAAGTTAAAAACCTTATGATGAAAAAACCAATTACAATTAATAAAAACATATTAGCAGTAAATTGTCTAAGACTAATGCAGAATAATGAGATTACATATTTAATAGTAACAAATAAAAATAAGGTTGATGGTCTAATTACAATACACACTATTTTAGATTCTGGAATAAGATGAAAAAAAGATACATAATACAGGTATTTTTAATTTCTTCTATTTTTATACTAATTTTTTTTACATATTTTTCTTCAACGGAAAAAAAAATTGAAAAAAAAAAAATAACTCAAAATAAAACTATAATTTCAAATAAAGATGAAAAAGATGCAAGAAATGTTATTGAAAATGCAAATTTTGTTACAAGAGGTAATAGCGGAGTCTTATTTGAAATAAAATCTGATACAGCTAAAACTTTTTCCGAAAACCCAGAAATAAGTCATATGACAAACGTTTTAGCAGTAATAACTTTACTAAATGGAGAAAAAATTTTTATTAAAAGTGATAATGCAAGATTTAATCAATTAAATTCTAATTCTTTTTTTGAAGGCAATATAAAAATTGATTATAGTGAAAATAAAATACTATGCGAAAATTTAGATATTAAATTTATGGATAATTTAATTGTATTATATAATAATATTGAATTTACTGATTTAGAAAAAATTATCTATGCTGATCAAATGAATATAAATTTAGTAAACCGGCAAGCAAAAGTTTTTATGTTTGACGAAAACAAAAAGGTTAAAACAATTATAAAAAATTAAAATGGTTATTTTAAAAAATTTTAGAATTTTAAAATTCAAATCTCTACCTATACTAAAGTTAAAAAATGTATCAAAAAAATATGGCAAGAGAACTGTGCTAAAGAAAATTGATTTTGAATTAAATAATTCTGAAGTATTTGGTCTATTAGGGCCTAATGGTTGTGGAAAAACTACATTGTTTAATTTAATTTTAGGAATTCTCAAACTAGATAGAGGTGAAATAAAAGTTAAAAATGAAAGTTTAAATGAGCTTTCAATTCAAGATAGAGCCACTAAGTTTAAAATTGGCTACGTGCCCCAAAATTCATCTGTATTTTTGGGCTTAACTTGTGAAGAAAATATTAAGTCTATTGCACAAATTTGTATTAAAGATAAAAATCTTCAAGAGGAAACTACACAAAGATTATTAAGTGAGTTTAATTTAGAATATCTAAAAAATATTAAAGGTAGTCAATTAAGTGGTGGTGAAAAAAAAAGACTATGTATTAGTATGGCCTTAGTAAACAATCCTAAAATTCTTTTACTAGATGAACCTTTTGCTGCATTAGATCTAATGACAATTGATATGATTAAAAAAATTATTACTGAATTACAAAAAAAATATATATCTGTAATTATTTCAGATCATAACGCTAAAGATTTAATGAGTGTTTCTGACCGATGTGTAATAATATCTGGTGGAGAAATTGTTGCTTCAGGAAACCCAAGACAAATAATTAATGATGCACAGGCTAAAAAATTATATTTTGGAGAAAATTTTAGCTTATAATCTTTAAATGAAATCATTTTCTATTAGTATAAATAAAAAAATTAATAAATTTAAAAATACTATTATGGTTGATGGCGATAAATCAATAAGTCATAGATTTTTTTTAATAGCAAGCCAAGCTATTGGAGTATCAAAAGCTAGTGGAATATTAGAAGCTGGAGATATATTTAATACAATAAGTGCTTTAAGAAAGCTTAATGTAAAAATTTTAAAAAAAAAAAATGAATACTATGTATTTGGTAATGGGCTTGGTTCTTTTAAAATAAAAAAAAATACTTCAATTAATTGTGGAAATGCTGGAACTCTTTCAAGGCTTTTGTGTGGAATGCTAGTTAGTTATCCAGTTAAAATAAAACTTTTTGGCGATAAATCTTTAAACAAAAGACCTATGAGAAGAATAATTGAACCACTCCAGAAATTTGGAATGAGTTTTTATCCTAAAAATAAAAGTACACTACCCTTAATTGTTAGCGGAAGCCAAATACCCATGCCAAATGAATATGATGAAAAAATTGGGTCTGCTCAAATTAAATCAACTTTAATAAATGCTTCATTACTAAGCCCTGGAATAAGTAAAATTAATGAGATTAAAAAATCAAGAAATCATCATGAAATAATGCTTAAGCACGCTGGAGCAAATATTAAAATAAAAAAAAATACAATAATAATAAAAGGTGAAAGTGAATTTAATAGTTTTAATTTAAAAGTACCTGGCGATATTTCGTCAGCTTCATTTTTTATAGCATTAACAATTTTAAGTAAAAATTCAAAAATTGTAATAAAAAATATTTGTCTTAATCCAACAAGAGCTGGGATAATAACAATTCTAAAAAAAATGAGAGCAAATATTAAAATAAAAAATATAAAAAAGGTATGTGGAGAAACTACTGGTGACATCATTGTTAATAGTAGTAAGTTAAAGAAAATTAACTGTCCCAAATCACTCGTTCCTTATGCAATTGATGAATTTTGTATATTAATGATAATAGCTGCTGGCGCTACTGGTACTTCAACTTTTTCAGGCTTGGGTGAACTCAACAAAAAAGAAAGTCCAAGATTAAATATAATGAATGAAATTTTAAATAAAATTGGAATTAAAACGATTAAAAAAAAAGACTCTATTAAAATTTTTGGAAATCCTAATTTAAATTTAAAAAATAATTATATAGTAAAATCTTATATGAAAGATCATAGAGTATGTATGGCAAGTGTAATAGCTGCATTATCTTTTGGTGGAAAATGGGAAATAAAAAATGCAGAATGTGTTGCAACGTCTTTTCCTTCATTTTATAAATTAATAAAAAAGGTAGGTGGTATAATTGAAAAAAAATAAAAATATTATTATATGTATTGACTCACCGGCTGCCGCAGGTGCTGGATCAATTTCTAAATTATTAGCGGCACATTATGGTTTACAATATCTTGATTCTGGAAAATGTTATAGATTTTGTGCTGCTTTAAAAATTAAATATCCAAATAAATGGAATTATTCATTTTTAAAGAAAAAAATTATGAGATTAAATACAAAAGAATTGCAAAAAAAATATTTATTATCTGAAAAAGTGGCTACTGTAGCTTCTGTAATTGCAAAAGATATCAAAATTAGAAAAATTGTTAATATCTTTCAACAAAAAATAATTAAAAACCCTAAAGGTGCTGTTTGTGATGGAAGAGACATGTGTACAAACTTAGCACCATGGACACCATTCAAATTTTATGTAACTGCAAGTGTGAAAGTTAGATCTTTAAGAAGGTTTAAGGAATTAAGAAGACTAAAAAAAAATATAACCTTGGCAGAAGTACAAAAAAGCATAAAAAAACGTGATAAATCTGATCGTAATAGGTCAATTGCTCCCCTAATTAGAGCTCCAAAATCTATATTGCTAAATACAAGTAATCTAAGTATAAGAAGCGGCTTTTTAAAAATAAAAAAAATGATAGACAAAAAATTATATAATTAATGGAAGAAATTTATAGAAATACTGATTCCGCTGCTTCTAAAGAATTCGAAAAATTATTAAACACAGAATTTTCAAAATCATCTGCTAATGAGGGAGATATTGTAGATGGAAAAATAACTAAAATTACAGAAAAAGTAGTTTATGTTGAGATACCAGGTGCTAAGAGCGAAGGTATGATAGAACTTAGTGAGCTAAAAGCACTAAAAGAAGACCAATCTTTAAAAATTGGATCTAAATTATCTGTAGCAATTGAAAAATTAGAGAACAAAGATGGAGATATTGTTATAAGTAGAGAAAAAGCCCGAAAGATGAAATCATGGAAACTTCTCGAAAAAGCTCATGATGATCAGGAAGAAGTTGAAGGAAATATATATTCTAAGATTAAAGGCGGCTTCATTGTTGACGTAAAAGGATCAAACTGTTTTTTACCTGGTTCACAAGTAGATTTAAAACCACTCAAAAATATTGATTATTTAATGAATAAACCTCAAAGGTTTTTAATTATAAAATGTGATAAAGTTAGAGGAAATGTTGTCGTTAGTAGAAGAGCAATATTAGAAAAAATCAGAGATGAAAGTAAAGAAGAAATTCTTAGCAAATATAAAGAAGGCGATATTGTAGAAGGTATATGTAAAGGTATGACTGCTTATGGTGTCTTTTTTGACATAGATGGATTCGATTGCATGTGCCACATTAACGAAATCAGTTGGTCAAGAATTTCACATCCAGATGAGATGTTTTCAATTTCACAAAAACAAAAATTAAAAATAATCAATATAGACTCGGAAACAAAGAAGATTTCGGTATCTATAAAACTATTAAGCCAAGATCCATTTGAAACTAAAATAAATAACTATAAAGTTGGAGAAATATATCCTGCTGAAGTTAAAAAAATAATGGATTATGGACTTTTTTTATCTTTAGAGGATTCTTTAGAGGGCTTATGCCATCAGTCAGAGCTTTCACACTCTAAAAAAAATATATCAGCCAAAAAACTTTTTAAAATAGGTCAAAAAATTTCAGTGCTAGTAAAAGAAATAGACATGGATAAGAGAAGAATTTCTTTATCATACAAAGATACACTTAAAAATCCATGGGATGAATTTGAAAGTAAATTTCCAGTTGGAACAAAAGTGGTTGGTAAAATAAAAAATGTTACAGATTTTGGTTTATTTATTGACATTAAAGACTCTGAGTTAACTGGCATGGTTCACTATAAAGATTTAAGCTACAACGAGTCAGAACAAGATCTAGAACAATTTGCAAAGAAAAAAGATGAAGAAATAAATTTAAAAGTTTTAGAAATTGATAAAGCAAAGGAAAAAATACGTCTTGGGGCAAAACAATTAATGCCTGATCCATTAGATTATTTTAAAGATAAAAAAAGAAAAGATGTAATTACTGTAGTAATTAAAGATATAGTTGAAAAAGGAATAAAAGTTTCTCCTGATAATTGTGAAATGACATTCTTAATTAAAAAGAGTGCTATTGCTGTAGAAAAAGAAGACCAAAGAGTCACGAGATTTACTAAAGGAGATAGATTAGACGTAATGATACAGGAATGTGATCTTGCAAAAAGAAAAGTAGTTTTATCAGTTAAAATGCTTGAAGAAGAAGAAAATAAAACTGCTATTAAAAAATATGGAAGTGTTGACTCTGGAAAATCTTTACCTTTTGCAGATTTACCTTCAACACTTAAAAAAGTAAAAAATAAAAAGGAAAAAGAAGAAGAATAGTTTTGAGTATTGTTAAAAGTAATTTATTAAAACAATTAGCTAATAATTTTCCCAGTATTTTAAATAAAGACCTTAAAAAATCACTTAATTTAGTGATTGATGAAATTATAAATGGACTTTCAGAAAATAAAAATGTTGAAATAAGAGGGTTTGGTTCAATGAAAACTAAAATTCAAAAGACAAGAAATGGGAGGAATCCTAAATCTGGAATAAAAATAAAAATTCCATCACGTAAAACAATTAAGTGGAAAATGTCAAAAGACTTATTTAATACATTAAATAAAAATTAGATGATGAAAGATAAAATTATATTAGCATTAGACACTACAGATATTGAGTTTGCTCTTTCCACTGCAAAAAAATTATTAAATAAAATATTTACAATAAAGTTGGGTTTACAATTTTTTAATGCACATGGAAAAGTAGGAATTAAAAAATTTAACGATATAGGAATCAATAATCTTATGCTTGATTTAAAAATTAATGATATCGAAAATACTAGCTATGAAGCAATAAAATCTCTATCAGATATAAATTTTAATTACTTAACGGTAATGGCTCTAGGAGGTTCTCAAATGATTAACAAATGTAAGGAGGCTGCAAAAGAAATAAATCCAAATTTAAATATCTTAGCTGTTACAATTTTGACATCACTTAACAATAACGACTTAAAAAATATGGGTGTTAATAATAATGTAGAAGATATGGTTATAAATCTTGCAAATAGTTCAAAAAATGCAGATGGATTTGTATGCTCAGGAAATGAAGCTTTAAATTTAAGAAAAAAAATATCAAAAGAAAAAAAAATATTTTGTCCAGGTGTAAGAATGGCTGGAGATAATAAAAATGACCAACAAAGAATAATTAGTCCCAAGAAAGCTTTAGAAAATGGTGCAGACAAAATTATTATGGGGCGAAGTATTTTGACTGGAAATCCAGAAAAAAATATAGATAAAATATTAAGTACTCTAAATTAAAATATGCCACTAAAAGTAAAAATTTGTGGCTTGATAAATAAAGATAGTGTAATCACGAGTATTAATGGTGGAGCTTCTTATTGTGGATTTATTTTAAATTACCCTAAATCTCATAGATATATATATGATATATCTAAAATTTTATATTTAAATAAAATTAATAGAAAAAAATGTAAATTAGTAGCTGTGTTAGTTAATCCCACTAACGCAGACTTGAATAAACTAAAACCCATTAATTTTGATTATTTTCAATTACATGGAGAGGAGTCGGCGGAAAGAATAAAAGAAATTAAAATTAATCATAAAATTAAAATTATAAAAACAATTAAAATTAAAAAAAAAAATGATATTAATAATTATTTACAATATCAAAATATAGTAGATTTATTTTTATTTGATAGTTATGGATTTGAAAAATCTAAAAAATTTAATCATTCATGGTTAAAATCTTTATCTGATAGTGATATACATTGGATGTTGGCTGGTAAAATAGGTATCGATAATTTAGAAAAAGTTGCTAAAATTGCTAAAATAATTGATGTTTCTGGAAGTTTAGAGGTTAATAAAAAAAAAGATAATAAAAAGATTACAAATTTTTTAAATAAAGTTAAAAAAATAAATTATGAAAATAAAAAAAAATATTCCTCTAATTGATCAACACGATAAAAATGGTTTTTGGGGAAAATTTGGTGGAAATTTTATACCTGAAACATTAAAAAAACCTGTAGAAGATCTTACTATTCTATTTGAAAAATTAAGAAAAGATAAAAAATTTATTCAAGAAAGAGACTATTATTTTAAAAATTGGCTTGGATCCCCAACTCGGTTTATAAAACTAGAAAATTTAACAGATCATTTAGATGGAGCTCAAATATGGACAAAAGTTGTTTCTGATTTAAATGGAGGTGCACATAAATCACTAAATGCTACAGTTCATTGTCTTCTAGCTAAAAGAGCTGGAAAAAAATATATAGTTGGAGATACTGGAGCTGGTTATGCAGGAAAAATGCTAAGTATGGCTGCTAAAAAATTCGGTTTGAAATGTAAAATATTCATGGGAGCGAAAGATATTAAAAGACAAAAACCAAATTGTGATGCTATGCGTGCAAATAATGCTGAAATAGTTCCAGTTTATACAGGCAGTCAAACACTGGTTGATGCTGTCAGCGAGTGTATGAGGTATTGGGTCTCTAACTGTGATACTACTGCAATGTGTGTAGGATCAACTGTTGGACCTAATATCTTTGTTAAAATTTGTGGATGGAGTACATCACAAATTTCCAAAGAACTTCTAATACAAATTAAAGATGAATTTGGAGAAATTCCAAAAAAATTAAAATTAATAAATTGTGTCGGTGGAGGTTCTTCGAGTTTTGGTTTTTGGAATGAATTTATGCATTATAATAAAAAACAAGTTGAATTTATCGGTGTCGAAGCTGGTGGGCCAAAAAATAGTAAAAAGCATGCAGCACCTTTAACTTATGGATCAAAAATCGGTGTGCTTCATGGAGCCATGCAGTACGTAAATCAAGATGCAGAAGGTCAAATAGAAGAAACTGAGTCTATTAGCGCTGGTCTAGATTACCCAGGAGTTTCACCGCTTCATTGTTTCTTAAAAGACACAAAAAGAGCAAGGTATACAGCTGCTACTGATGAAGAAGCTTTGAATGCCTATCAACTGGTTACTAAATTTGAAAGTTTAAATCCAAGTTTAGAACCAAGCCATGCTTTTGCAGAAGCAATAAAAATAGCACCGAAATTGAGTAAAGATACTGTTCTTTGTATAAATAGTTGTGGAGACGCACTAAAAGATAGAGATATTTTAAAAAAAAGATTGGGTAAATAAAAAAATGACTGTATCTCCAATTAGTTTGGCTTTTAAAAAATGTAAAAAAGAAAAAAGACCTGCTTTGTTAACTTATACAGTTGCGGGAGATAACACTAAAAAAAAATCTCTGGAAATTTTAAATTCTATTTCAAAATATGTAGATATATGCGAGTTGGGTTTTCCTCATAATACACCTATAGGAGACGGAGGACAAATTCAAACAGCTTCATACCGAGCAATTAAAAATGGAATTAAAATGAAAGATATTTTTCAAATTGTTAATAAATTTAAAAATAGAAAAAATTCAAAACCTTTAATTTTAATGGGCTATTACAATATGATATGTAGATATGGTGAAAACAAATTTTTAAATAAATGCAAACAAGTTGGAGTAAATGGTTTAATTGTTGTTGATTTACCTTGGCCTGATAACAAAAAATTTGCGAAAAAATGCAAAAAAAAATCTGTTACGTTTGTACAGCTTTTGTCTCCAACTACATCAAAAAAAAGAATTAAGAAAATTATTAATGATTCACATGATATGATTTATTATATAAGCATGTTATCTACTACTGGTGGAAAACTTAAAATATCCCCAAAAAAAATACTAGAAAATTATAATTCAATTAAAAAAATAAATAAGTCTAAAAATATTGTTATTGGTTTTGGAATAACCATAAAAACTATTAATTCTTTAAAAAAGGCAGATGGTTTAGTTGTGGGTAGTGCAATATGTAATGAAATCTCTAAATCAATAAATAATAGACAAAATCCTGTCACAAATGTAACAAATATTGTATCATTATTAAAAAAGAGGATATCTTGAATTGGATTAAAAAAATTATATCTGTAACAGATAAAATAAAAAAAATTGTTAAAAATCGTCCAACCGCTGCTGATATAGCTTCATCATTATGGAGAAGTTGTCCTTCATGTTCTAAAATAACTTTAAAAGAAACTATTATTAAACAATTTTTTGTTTGCGAATGTGGTTTTCACTTTGATTATCCTCCTCGTGAAAGATTTAAAACATTTGGATTTAAAGAAGGTTTTCAAGAAATTAAAGCTCCAACTTATATGAATTCAGATCCACTTAAATTTCAATTTTCAGACTCAAAATATATTGACAAAAGAAAAAAATATCAAAAAAATACGAAACAAGAAACAGCTCTTCTTGCAGTCTATGGAGAAATTGAAGATATAAGTTGTGTTATAGTTTGTAGTAATTTTGAGTTTGGTGGAAGTGCATGGTCACCAAGTGAGTCTGAATATTTTCTTAGAGCAATAGATACTGCAATTGAAAAAAAAGTCGATTTATTTTGTACAATTTATACTACAGGTGGTATAGCTGTAACTACAGGTGTTAATGGTTTAACATCTGGTATGATTAAAGGCGTAATAGGTTTAAAGAGTTTAGAAGAAAATAATATTGTAACATGTGCAATAGCATCATCTAAAACTACTGGAGGTCCTTTTGCCAGTACATTTTATTCACATCAAATATGTGCTATTGAAAGTAAAAATTCAACAGATACTTTGTTCAGTGGAAAACGGGTAAGCGCTAGCAGCCAAACTGCAGAGGTTCCTGAGAATTTTGGAGATAGTGCATGGGTTAAAAATTCTGGATTATGTGATTTTGTTTTTAATGACAGAACTGAAATTTCTAAAAAATTAGTATTGATTACCAAGATTTTAAAACATAAATTTAATCACCAAAATAAACAAAATAATTTAGAAAAACTTTCCAGTGAAGAACCAAGAAGCCAACAAATTTTATCAAATACTTCAAAAGCGGTTTAGTAGACGAATTAATCTTGATTTATCTCGTATAAAGTATTTTTTATTTAAAAAAAAAATATATCCAAATCAAATCGAGGGTGAAATAATTACTGTTAAAGGCTCGGATGGGAAAAATTCAGTTGTTCAAAGTTTAAAAGCTATATTTATAGAAAATAAAAAAAAAATTACTACCTTTACTTCACCAGGTATAATATCACCTCTAGATAGAATTTTTATTAGAGATAAATTTATTAGCTTTAAAAAATTTAAAAATATTTCAAAAAAAATTATAAAATCAAAAATTAAACTTACACTGTTTGAAGCAATAACTCTAATTTATATAATTTGTATAAATAAACTAAAAGGATTTGATTATCATATTGTTGAAGCAGGTGCTGGATGGGAAAAAGATAGTATTAATTTATGGGAAAATCCAAAAATTCAAATTGTAACCAATATTAACTTACAACATTTAGATCTTTTTAAAGTTAAAACTTTAGCTCAAGTAGTAAAAATTAAAGTCGGATTTTTATCTAAAAATACTAATATTTATATAGGAAAACAAAGCCCTTACGTATTAAAAAAAATAAAAGAAATATTAAAATCAAATCCTAGTAAAAAATATTATTATGGAACTGACTTCAAAATAATAAAAAATAAAAACAAATATTTTTATAAAGACAAAAAAGGGAAACTTATTTTAAAATCTAATAAAATTAATTCTGATGGATTGTGGGATAATATAGCTTTAACTATTAAAGTTGCTAGAGATTTAAAAATTAAAAAAGAAATAATTTTAAAATCAATTCCTAAAATTTCATTTCAAGGAAGGTTAGAATATATTAAAAATGGAAAACTTAGAAAGTTTATTAATCCCAATGAAGATTTGCTTTTAGATGGAGGTGCATCAATTAAAGCTGCAAAAAATGCATACACATATTTAAAAAAAATAAAAAAACCAATTTATGGAATTTGGGCAATTCAAAAAAATAGATATCCAGAAAAATATCTAAAACAGTTTAAAAAAATATTTAAAAAAATTATTTGTATTAAAATCCCAAATGAGAAAAATTTTTGTAGCTCAAAAAAATTAAGAAATATCGCAAGAAAACTAAAAATAAAAAATGAAATTGCAAAAAATATTCCTGAAGCTTTAAATAAGGTTTCAAATAAGCAAGATAAAATAATTTATATTTTTGGAAGCTTATATACTATTGGAAAATTTTTATCTTTAAACTAAATATTAGGCGTTTTCATCAAGCCAAGCTTTCATGGTAGACTCTGGAACTGCACCAACTTTCGTAGCTTTGAGCTCTCCGTTTTTAAAAATCATAACTGTAGGTACTCCCCTAACTCCAAATTTTGTTGGAGAATTTGGAGCCGAATCTAAATCATGATAATAAAATTTAAATTTGTCAGACATTTCATCTGAAAGCTTTTCCATTATTGGTTTTAATGTTTGGCAAGGTCCACACCAAGTAGCTGAAAATTGAACTACAGCCGAAGGTGATTTCATTATTTCGTCTTCAAAAATATCGTCAGAACTTGTTACAAAAGCCATACATACTGTTTAGTTTTAAAATAAAAAATGTCAACTATGCATTTTCAAACTTTTTTTGAATATCCATAACGTACTGATTGTATCCATCTAACAATTTTAGGCGTCCAGCATCTTTTGCTTTTGTATATTTTTCTCTTAAATAATCTAATTCTGAGTAGAACTTAGAAGTAGTTGCCCATTTTTCACTATTAGTCGACAATAGACGTTCTGCAAATTCTCTATGTATCTCATTATACATTTCTTTTGAAAGTACATCTGGCGATTCCTCATAAATTAAAACTTTTGCAAAATATGAATTATTAGGATTCTCAAATTTGTCAATAAAGTTTAATTTATTTTTCCAATCTGATTCATGAAACTTTTTCATCAAATTTTTATCTTTATCACTTGCAAAACCGCCTGAATAAATAGTTTCCTCTGGATATAAATCTGTTTGATCTATTGATTGCTTTTCTTCAGCTTCGTCTCTTAAAATTGAAGATATATTTTCAATAAATTTTGGATTATTTTTTAATAATTCAATTCGTTTATTGAGATCGTCTAATCCTATTTTATTATATGGCTCCTCTTTTATTCCTGCTTTTTCATCTAATATAACTGGAGACTTATTTGTTTTAATTGTTCTAAGTATTTTGGGTGATTTTTTCATTGCATCTTTTAAATCTGCCCTTGAAAGGTTTATATAATCTTTTGGATGATTTTTTAAATCAAAACAAATACTCCATTTCCAAGATGGATGATATAACAAATGAGTACATAAATAGATTCTTGCTTTTCCATAAAAATATTCTATTGAAGAAAAAATTTTGTTGTTTTCTATATACTCTTCAGTCTCTGATTTACTTATTGTTTTTAATGAACTTTGCCAAACAGAGTTTACTTTTTTATAAATTATTTCTGCTATAGATTTTGTGGCTAAAGAATCTGAAAAAGCTGTATGGGCATCTTTATGTTCAATACCATTCGCAACAGATAATTGATCTAATTTAAATACAGGATTTCCTTTGTCTGAAATAGTTGTTTTTATTGCATCATCATTAATTAATTTTGCTGCTCTTGCTACATTTAGAATATCTATTCGTTTAGAGCCATTAGTATTAGTTTGATAAATGTTAGGCATTAAACTTTTAAATAGAGTTTTTCTCCAAAATTCTTCATCAAATGAAATTCCATTATAAGAAGCAAAAATAGCTGGAGACCAAGATGAAAACTTTTTTGAGACCTCTTGGACCATTTGGTAGTGTGAAAGATTGGAATTTTTTAACATTTCAACGCTACTTTTGTTAACTAGAAGTGCTCCTATATCAGGGATAACAGTTGGTTTTAATCTACAACGAAAATTAAAACGATCTAGTTCCTTAAAACGATCATCTGTTAAACATGCACCAAATTCTACAATTGCATCCCATGTCGTTCTACTTCCAGAACTTTCAATATCCCAAAAAATATAATTCATAATTATTCTGCTGATCCTTCTTTTAAAAAACTTAAACTTTTATCTAATAATTTTGAAACTACTTGATTATTTTCTTTTAAATATCTGCAATTGTCACATTTTGGATCGTAAGTAGGAATTTTTTTTGTTTCTAAAAAATCTTTAATTTTCATTAAAGTATCATCAATCCATGACATATCTAATTCATATGGAATAATTTGATAATCAAAAACTAACTTCCCTTCAAATCTATCTACATCTTTCTTTCCATTAAAATACAAAAAGTAGCCAATTTCATGTACATCTACTTCATTATGTTTCATTAACCATCCGTAAATTGAAAGCTGATTTTTATAATGTTGATGCCATGGCATTCCTAAATATTTAAATTTTTCAAATTCTTTAGTACTAGTAACTTTATAATCAACCACATGTTTTTTTTTATTATCTTGATTTTCCCAAATATCATCCATTGCTCCTGCAATAATAAAGTTGGTTGATTTATGATGATGTCTTATTCCTTTAAAATTTTCTCGCCAGGAATCTAACTCTGGATGTTTATATGGTATTGCATTAATTTTTGATTCTTTACAGTATTCATGCTGAACCCCTTTTTCTCTTGCTATATCAAATTCTTTTTTTAACAGGCCATCTATTGCAATATTTAATGTAAATGGAAGTGTGGCTGGAGTTTTTATTCCTAACCTCCGATCTAAATAAAAACATCTTTTACAATTTAAAAAAAGATCAATTTTAGATCTGCTTAGAACATAGGGTTCTTTTGAGTTAGGGTCATATTTTTTTGACCAATTATATTTTTTTTCCATAATCTTTTGTAATTATCAATTGTTAAATATGATTATGTAGGGAAAAAATTATAGTTAGAACCCTAAATCATCAGCTGACAAAACAATATGATAACTAATATTTAGTAATCTTATTAATATTTGATTCTCAAGAATTAATCAATTTCTTTTTAAGAAACATTTTTTTTATCTTTAAAATCTATATTTGCAACATTTTCTGATTGCACAGCTTTTTCAAGCTGTTCAGGATCTTTAATATTTTCCAATGTTCTAGTAATCGATCTTGCATCTGTACCAAACTTATCAACTACCGTCATTGCTTCTTCTAATTTTTTTCTAAGAGCTATTACGTTGTCAAAATGTTTTGCAAATCTGGTGCTAATTGTTTTTAAATGATTATAAATTTCTGTAGCACCCTTTTGGACTTTTAATGAATGAAAGCCCATATGCAATGATTGCAAATAAGCAGATAAAGTATTAGGTCCACAAATTACAACTTTATATTTTTTCATTATCTCTTGAGTTAATAATTCTTTAGTGCTTGGATCTTGATATTCAGTTAGCTCTTTATATAAACTTTCGGTTGGCGCATAGACAATTGCAAAGTCTGTTGTTTTTGGTGGAACAATATATTTTTCATTCACACTTTTTGCTTTATTTTTAAATGCTGTAGCTAGTTTTGCTTTTGCATCAGCAACTGCTCTTTTATCATCAGCATCATATCCATCAGTAATTGCTTTAAATTTTTCTAATGGAAAATGAGAGTCTACTGGAACCATAACATTGCCTTGAAGTTTAATTGCAAATTCTACATTTTCACTTGTGTCTTCTTTCATCTTAACATTTGTCATGAATTGGGAGGCAGGTAATAAATCCTT
>SHAN01000039.1 GCA_004213155.1 Candidatus Pelagibacterales bacterium | reverse complement strand
AAAAATTAAAATAAATCCTATTAATGGCATATAAATATCAGGTGATTTAATAACAGCCATTAAACTTGGCATTTCTTCATTTAGCCCAATTACTTTTTCAAGTCCACTTCCAAGAGAAGTTAAAATGAAGATTGATGGCAAAATACCAATCGCAGTTCCAAAAAAATAATTTTTGAGCTTTACATCAAATAACACAGGTAATAAATTTGCTATTCCAAAAGGTATTGTTGCAACTATTCTATAAATTATCATAATAAAAAATTCTTTATCTCTAAATTTTGACTCTAGATGCTTAAATTTACTTAAAAAATTTTCTTTAATTATATTTAGAAAAAAAAATTTTCCTAACAAATATAGAGCACATGATCCAAGTGTTAAGCTTAATACAACTAATAAAGTTCCGATCCACTTTCCAAAAATAAATCCACCAAATAAAGCTATTGGGGTACCGAAGCCTAATAAAGTTACCCAAATAATTGTAAATAGCATTATTGCTAAAAATAAAAGGATTCTATTATTTTCCCTAAGTTCTAAAAAAAAATCTCTATTTGTCTGAATAAATTGATAACTTCTTAATTCCTCAAGTGTAAAATTTGAAAAAAAAAAATATAAGAAAAGGGATAAGATCAATAGATATGCAAAACCTATTAGTAATTTAATTAATTTATTAGATCTCTGATCGTTCATAATTAACTGTACTTATTTGATGATATTTTCTATAAGTACCTCAATTTTAACACAAATACTTTAATTATGAAACGTACATATCAACCAAGTAATCTAGTTAGAAAAAGATCTCACGGATTTAGATCTAAGATGAAAACTAAAGGTGGTAGAAAAACTTTAGCTAGAAGAAGATCAAAAGGTAGAAAAAGTCTAACGGTATAAATTGATGATTAAGTTATCTAGCCTTAATTCAGATAATGAATTTAAAAAATTATTAAGACTAAAAAAAATATATACAAATTATTTTATTTTATATTTTGGAAAAATTTATACAAATGAAGTAAATAATTATTTGAAAGTCAGCGTCGTTACAAAGAAAAAAATTGGCAATGCTGTAAAAAGAAATAAAATAAAAAGAAAGTTAAAATCAGCTATTCAAAAAAATTTAAATAAAAAATTTTTAAAAAATAGGAATTATGCATTTTTGATAATTGCTAAAGCAGAAAGCTATAAAGAAAAATTTTCTATTTTAAGTGATAAAATTAACCAAACTTTTAAAAAAGTAGAAAAAATAATTAATTAAAATGAAAACATTAAGCAAACTATTAATTGGAATAATAAAAATTTATAAATATTTATTGTCACCATTATTATTTTCGAGTTGCAGGTATCTACCTACTTGCTCAGAATATTTTATAGATTGTATTAAAATTAATGGTCCATTCAAAGGAACTTATCTTGGAATAAAAAGAATTTTAAGATGTCATCCAATTAAGTTTTTAGGTGCTAGAGAGGGTTTTGATCCAGCTCCAAATTTAAAAGAAAAAAAATAACTTATGGATACAAAAAATGTAATCGCAGCTATATCTCTTTCGGCAATGGTTATTATATTGTATTCACTATTTTTTGCTCCAGAACCTAGACAAGTTAATAAAAACAATAATTTAAAAACAGAAAAAATTAAAGATAATTCAAAATCGACAACTCCTAGTATTAAAGAAAAACCTGCAAGCAATAAAGTAATAAGAGAAGATGCATTAAAAATAAGTGAAAGAATAAAAATTGAAAACAATAATATAATTGGATCTATATCTTTAAAGGGTTCTGCAATAGATGATTTAACCTTTAAAAAATATAATACGAAGCTTAATTCTAACGAAAAAATTGTATTACTTAATCCAAAGTCTTCAGAAAATGGATATTTTATTGAAAGTGGTTGGTCCACTACTAATAAAAATATTGAGATGCCAGATGATACATCTTTATGGAAAGTAATTGGTAATAATAAACTTACACCAAATAATCCTGTTAAATTACAATGGACAAACCAACAAGGAATAATTTTTACTAATACATATCAATTAGATGATAAATATTTATTTAAACTAAATCAAAAAATAGAAAATAAATCAGATGATATTGTTGATTTTTACCCATATGCACAAATAATAAGAAATAAAAAACCAAATGTAACAAATTTTTATATTCTGCATGAAGGTTTGCTTGGTGTATTTGATGAAACTCTTATAGAGGAAGACTATGATGATATTGAAGATAAAAAATTTACAACTAAAGCCACTTCTGGATGGCTTGGTATAACAGACAAATATTGGATCACAGCAGTTGTACCAGAAAATAATAGAAATTTTACATCTGAATTTGAATTCGAGAATAGATTTAAAGCGAACTTTATAATTACAGATCCTTATGAAAGTAAGCCAGAACAAACAATCTCTAATGATATTAAAATTTTTGTAGCAGCAAAAGAAGTAGATGTAATTGATGGATATGCTGAATCAGAAGGTATAAATAAATTTGATTTAGCTATAGATTGGGGGTGGTTTTATTTTTTTACTAAACCATTATTTTTTATAATAGATTATTTTTTTAAGATTACTGGAAACTTTGGAATAGCAATCATTCTAATTACAGCCTGTATCAGAATAATATTTTTTCCTCTTGCTAATTATTCTTTTAAATCAATGGCTAAAATGAAAATTTTAGCTCCAGAAATGACAAGACTTAAAGAATTACACAAAGAGGATAAAACCAAACTTCAGCAAGAAATGATGGCTTTATATAAAAGAGAAGGCGTTAATCCTATTTCAGGATGCTTGCCTATATTAATTCAAATTCCTTTTTTCTTTGCTATTTATAAAATGTTATTTGTAACTATTGAGATGAGACACCAGCCATTTTTTGGATGGATACAAGATTTATCAGAAAGAGACCCTACATCAATATTTAATTTATTTGGATTAATACCATGGGATCCACCTTCGTTTCTATTAATTGGTGTGTGGCCAATTCTAATGGGAGTAACTATGTATATTCAACAAAAATTAAATCCACCACCTCAAGATCCTATTCAAAAAAAGATATTTGCTTTTTTTCCACTATTTTTAACAGTAATACTTGCTCCTTTTCCTTCTGGTCTAGTTGTATATTGGACAGTAAATAATGTTTTAACTATGGCTCAACAATGGGTAATTATTAAAAGAACAAAAGTAAAAACAACATAAAATGTTGTCTTATGAAAGTATTCAGCTCGAATTAAATAAAATCTTTGATAAAGATAATTTTTCTGTAGAAGAAGTAAAAAAAAACTTAAAAAAATATAATAATGAATTTATAGTTATAAAGTGTGGAGGAAGTGTACTTATAGATCCAAATTTATTTAATATATTTATTCAAGATATATCTATTTTAAAAAAGCTAGGTTTATCCCCTATAATTGTTCATGGAGGAGGTAAAAGAATTAACAATAAATTAAATAAGTTAAATATTAAAAGTAATTTTATAAAAGGACTAAGAGTTACTGATATTAAAACTATCAATATAGTAGAGGATGTATTAATTGAATTTAATAAAGAAATAGTAAATGCTTTACAAAAAAAATCTTGTAAAGCAAAAAGAATAACATCTAAAGAATATAATATAATATCAGTAAAACCTGAAAATAAAGAATTAGGATTTGTTGGCATGCCAACTAAAGTAAAAACTGAGTTTTTAAAAGAAATTATTAATGCTAATGAAATTCCTGTAATTGCTCCTTTAGGTTTAGATGAAAATAATCAAACCTATAATATTAATGCTGATACGGCAGCAGGTGCAGTTGCAAAGGAACTTAAGGCTAGAAGATTATTAATGATCAGTGATGTTGAGGGTGTATTAGATCAAGATAAAAAATTAATAGCTGAAATTAATTCACTAAAAGCAAAGAATATGATTAATAAAGATATAATATCTGGAGGAATGATTCCCAAAATTAATAATTGTATTGATGTAGCTAGCAATGGAGTAAAAGGTGTGGTTATAATTGATGGAAGAAAAAACCATTCAATTTTACTTGAATTGCTCTCAGAAAAAGGAGCTGGAACTTTAATAAGAGAATGAAAAATTTAATTAATATTAAATATTGGATATTTGACTTAGATAATACTCTCTACAGTGGACAAACAAAAGTATTCTCAGAGGTTGATAAAAAAATGTCAGCTTATATATCACAAAAATTAAATGTAGATCTTTTAGAGGCAAAAAAAATTCAAAAAAAATATTTTTATGAATCTGGAACAACTTTATCAGGTTTAATGAAACATCATAAAATAGACCCAAATGAATTTCTTGAATTTGTCCATGATATAGACATATCCTGGCTACCAAAAGATTTCTTGTTAAGAGAAGAATTAAAAAAAATTAAAGAAAAGAAATATATATTTACTAACGGATCTCATTCTCATGTAGAAAACGTTACTAAACAATTAGGTATACAAGATTTATTTGATGGAGTTTTTGCAATTACAGATGCTGATTTTGTTCCAAAGCCTCATATTGATCCTTATCAAAAAATTATTAAAAAATTCAACCTTAATCCAGAAGAATCAATACTAATTGAAGATATAGCTCATAACCTTGAGCAAGCTAAAAAATTAGGAATGAAAACTTGTTGGCTTGAGAATAATGAAGCTTTTGCAAAAAAAGATGCTGATAAACCTTATATCGATTATAAGATTAAGAGCTTGCCTTCTTTTCTCCAAGAAATTAATATAATAAAAGCAGCATAAAATAATCTATTAAAAAATTATGAATAATTTAGAAAACATTATTAACAAAGCTTGGGAAAATAAAGAACAAGTAAATCAAAATTCAGATCAAAATCTAAAAAATGCTATAAATCAAATGATTGATGATTTAGATAGTGGAAAAGTAAGGGTTGCAGAAAAAATTAATGGTGAATGGTTTACTCATCAGCATATTAAAAAAGCTATAATGTTAAGTTTTAGAATATACCCAATGGAAAACTTAAATGGTCCTTATAGTAGTTGGTATGATAAAGCTCATTTACTAAAAGGTAAAACAGCTGGTTGGACAAAAGAAGATCATGAAAAAGCAGGCTTTAGAATGGTTCCCAATTCTCCAGTTAGAAAAGGATCTTTCGTAGGTAAAAATGCAGTACTTATGCCATGCTACGTCAATATTGGAGCTTACATTGATGATGGAACAATGATTGATACATTTGCAAGAGCTGGTAGCTGTTCTCAAATAGGAAAAAATTGTCATATATCGGCAGGTTCAGGAGTGGGAGGAGTTTTGGAACCAGCCCAAGCTTTACCTACAATAATAGAGGATAATGTTTTCTTAGGAGCAATGTCTGAAGTAGTAGAAGGAGTGATAGTTGGAGAAGGTTCAGTCTTAAGTATGGGAATGTATATTGGACAATCAACTAAAATTGTTAATAGAAAAACAGGTGAAATTATTTATGGAAAGATTCCACCTTACTCTGTTGTAGTACCAGGGTCTTTACCAGACAAAAATAATCCTACAGCTCCATCTTTGTATTGTGCAGTAATTATTAAACAAGTTGATGAAAAAACAAGATCAAAAACAAGTATTAATGATCTATTAAGAGACTAAGATGCCAATTTATAATGAAGTAACATTAGCTAAAGAGCTAATTAAGTTTCCAAGTATTACTCCCATTGATGCTGGAGTAATGAAATTTTTAGAAAAAAAATTAAATGTTTTAGGCTTTAAATGTAAAATTTTAGAATTTAAAGAAAAAAATTCTAAGCCTGTAAAAAATCTTTATGCACGATTAGGGAAAAAAAATCCAAATTTTATGTTCGCAGGACACCTTGACGTTGTGCCTCCTGGAAATTTAAAAGATTGGACTGTTAATCCATTCAATCCTGGAATTAAGAAAGGTTATCTAATTGGAAGAGGTGCAAACGACATGAAAAGTGCAATTGCAAGCTGGGTAACAGCTGTAAGTAAATTTGTATCAAAAAATAAAAAATTTAATGGATCTATTAGTTTGTTAATTACAGGTGATGAAGAAGGTATAGCAATTAATGGTACAAAAAAAGTAGTTGAATATTTAAAAAAAAGAAAAGAAAAAATAGATTTCTGTCTTGTTGGAGAGCCCACTAATCCAAATAAACTTGGGGAAATGATAAAAATTGGAAGAAGAGGAAGTATCACTGGAAATTTAAATATAATTGGTACACAAGGACACGTTGCTTACCCTGACCGTGCAAATAATCCTTCAAATACTATTATAAAAATTCTAAAAAAATTAAAAGAAATTAAATTTGATAATGGAACAAAAAGTTTTCAAAAAACTAATCTTGAAATTACTAGAATTAATATAGATAATTCAGCTGATAATGTAATACCTGGTTCTGCTCGTGCAACTTTTAATATTAGGTTTAATAGCAAACATACGTCTATCTCTTTAAAGAGAAAACTTAACAAAATATTTAAAAATGAGGCCAAAATAAATAAATGTAAATACAAGATTGATTATATGGTTTCAGGTGAAGCTTTTTTAACCAAACCAAATAAAACCACGTTTATGATACAAGATATTGTAAAAGAAATTACAAAACTAAAAACAAAACTATCTACAACAGGTGGTACATCAGATGCAAGATTTATAAGAAACATTTCACCTTGTTTAGAATTTGGTTTAGTTGGAAAAACAATGCATAAAGTTGACGAAACTGTATCACTTTCTGATTTAAAAAAATTAACCAATATATATTCTAATATCTTAAAAAATTATTTTAAAACCTAAAATAAAAAATGAAAACAGGTATTATTACAACTAACTCTTATTCAGATCATGATACTGGGTTGGATCACCCTGAGAGATCAGACCGAGTATCTGTAATTATAGATAACCTTAAAAAATCTAATAACAAAAATTTAATTTGGAAAAAACCTGGTAACTACGAAAAAAAATTCATAAAATATGCACACTGTGATGAATATATAAATCAAGTTGAAAAATCTTTTCCTAAAAATGGGTCTATTTTTTTAGATGGTGATACAATTATTTCT
Organism: Candidatus Pelagibacterales bacterium; assembly: GCA_004213155.1. Lineage (GTDB taxonomy): Bacteria > Pseudomonadota > Alphaproteobacteria > Pelagibacterales > Pelagibacteraceae > MED-G107. The sequence goes on along the minus strand of SHAN01000039.1, from coordinate 1,605 downwards.
CCAGGGAGCAAAAAAGCTATTACAGATGCTGTCGGTTCAATTATAACAGCAATTGATTGTGTCCAAAAAAAAGAAATTAAAAATGCCTTTTGTATTGTAAGACCACCTGGTCATCATGCTGAAAGAGATAAGGCAATGGGGTTTTGTATTTATAATAATGTAGCTGTTGGTGCCTATTATTTATTGAATAACTACAATTTCAAAAAAGTTGCAATTATTGATTTTGATGTTCACCATGGAAATGGAACGCAAAACATATTTTATAATAATGAAAAAGTTTTATATATTTCAACACATCAATACCCTTACTATCCAGGTACTGGTGATAAAAATGAAAAGGGCAAATTTAATAATATTTTTAATATCCCTTTATCTGCTGGAACAAATTCAGAAGAATATTTAAATGCATATGAGTTAGTTTTAAAAAAAATAAAAGAATTTAAACCTGAATTTATTTTATTTTCTGCTGGTTTTGATGCTCATAAAGATGATCCTTTGGCACAACTTCATCTAAAATCAAAAGATTTTTATGATATAACAAAAAGAACTTTAATAACTTCAAAATCACTTTGTAATGGAAAAATTGTTTCTATCTTAGAAGGAGGATATGATTTAAATGCTTTAAAAGAAAGTAGCGAAGAACATGTTAACGCACTTACAGAATAAAATTGAAAATAAATTTTAATTGATTATAAGCGCTAGTATGAAACCTTACAAAATAATTAAATCTAATATTCATCATCAAGGATTATGTGCTGCACGCAATATAAAAATAGGAGAAAAGATAATTGAATATGTTGGAAAAAAAATCACCCATAAGCAAGCAGAAAATAATACAAAATATGGATATGATGTAACTTATTTATTTACGATAAATAAAAAATATCTCCTAGATGGAGATTTTAAATTTAATACTGCAAGACTTATTAATCATTCTTGTGATCCAAATTGTGAAGTTCTTGATACAAGTAAAACAAAGATATGGATTACTGCTATGAAAGATATTAAAAAAGGAGAAGAATTATCTTATGACTATGGATTTGGTTTTGATAGTAATTACAAAGACCACAAATGTAAATGTGGATCTAAAAATTGTGTTGGTTTCATTGTAAGAGAAGGTTCACGTTGGAGAATAAAAAAAAGAACTAATATTTAACTTTTTTTAAATATAAGCCACAAGCTGGCGCTGGTGGAGCACAATTAATTCTTTTTTTTGATTTAAATTTCTTTTTAAAACTTTCTATTGTCCACTTTTTTTCACCTACATATTTTAATGCACCAATCATAGAACGTACCTGCTGTTGTAAAAAAGATTTCGATACAAAAATAATTTCAATTATATCTTTACTTTTTTTTAACACTGCAGACTCTAATGTTCTTACTGGCGTATTTGATTGGCAAGAAGATGCTCGAAATGTAGAAAAATCATGAGTACCCTCAAGAACTTTTATTGCTTTCTTCATTACATCTATATCTAACTTTTTTTTTACAAACCAAACTCTATCATTATTTAAAGGTGATTTGGTTTTTCTATTTAAAATTAAATATTTATAAATTCTTTTTTTAGCTGAATATCGAGCATGAAATATTTTGTTTTTTTTTTAA
>SHAN01000038.1 GCA_004213155.1 Candidatus Pelagibacterales bacterium | reverse complement strand
TTAATTTAAATTATCATAAAAGTAAAAATATTTTACTTTGTCATTATTGCGGTTTCAAATCTGCTCTAAAACGAAAATGTATTAATAATGAAAGTTGTGATTTTATTTTTTGTGGACCAGGCGTTGAAAGGATTGCAGAAGAATTAAAAATAAAATTTCCAAAAAAAAATATTGAAATTTTTTCTAGTGATAGTTTTAAAAAAAAAGAATCAAAATCTATAATTGATAAAATAGAAAATAATAAAATTAATATTTTAGTTGGCACTCAATTAATATCTAAAGGTTTTCATTTTCCTAAATTAAATTGTATAATTGTAATAGATGCTGATTTTACATCACATGGATATGATTTAAGAGCAGCTGAAAAAAATATACAAATGTACCATCAGTTAATTGGAAGAGCGGGCAGAGATGGAATTAAGTCAACAGTATATTTTCAAACTCATTCTCCTAAAGACCAAATGTTAAAGGATATTTCTAATGAAGATACTCATATATTTTTAAATAAAGAAATAGAACTAAGAAAAAAAAATAAATTACCACCTTTTTATAGGTTTATTTCATTAATTGTTACTGGAAAAAATGAAAAATTAACAGAAGCAGATGCAATAAAAATAAAAATAAATTTGTCTAAATATTTAAAACAAGAAATTTTAGGTCCAGTAAATGCTCCTATTTTTAGGATTAATAAAAAATTTAGGTGCAGACTTCTTATAAGAGTTCCTAAAGAAAATATTATTCAAAAAAAATTAAATTTTGCTATAAACAAAATCAAACTTAGCTCAGGAATAAAACTTACAGTTGATGTTGATCCAATTAGCTTTAATTAATAGGGTTTTTTTAATTAATTAGACAAATCTGAGACTTGAAGACTCAACTTTGATGTGTTAGTTAAACTCAGTTTTATTAAGTATCATACAAATAATCATTAAAAGGATTTTAAGTGAGTTCAAAAGATGGTTTTTCAGATTCAATAGCAAATAGATATGCTCTTGCTTTATATGAATTATGTGAAGAAAATTCAGAATTAGAAAAAGCCGAGTCTCAATCTAGAAATATTTTAAAGCTTTTTGAAGAGAGTGAAGATTTTCGATCATTAGTTGAAAATCCAACTAATAAAAAAGATGAACAAATCAATGTAATAAAAGAAATAGCTGAGAAATTTTCATTTACTAAAATCCTTTCAAAATTTTTATGTTTTGTTTGTGAAAAAAGGAGATTTTTTTTTATTAAAAAAATTTTGAATAATTTTTTAAAAATATGTTCAAAAAAAAGAGGCGAAGTTAAAGCAATACTTAAATCCTCTAAAGAGCTAAATCCTTCTGAAGTTGATCTAATACAAAAAGAATTATCTGAAACATTTACTTCAAAAGTAAAACTAGACTATGTTTTAGATAAAAAATTAATAGGTGGTCTAATAATTCAAGTTGGTAGTGTTATGGCAGATACTTCAATAAAAAATAAATTAAAACAAATAGAAAATAAATTAATAGAGGTATAGATGCAAATAAATCCTTCAGAAGTTACAAAAATTTTAAAAGAACAAATAAAAAAATTTGGAGATAAGGCAGAAATAACAGAAGTTGGTCAGGTTTTGTCTGTAGGAGACGGAATAGCTAGAATATATGGTTTAGACAATGTTCAAGCAGGAGAAATGGTAGAATTTTCTGATGGAACAAAAGGAATGGCACTAAATTTAGAAAGTGAAAATGTTGGTGTAGTAATTTTTGGAGATGATAGATCAATTAAAGAAGGTGATGTTGTAAAAAGAACTGGAGCAATTGTAGATACACCAGTAGGAAAAGAATTACTAGGAAGAGTTGTTGATGGATTAGGGAATCCTATCGATGGAAAAGGTTCATTAGAAAAAAGTGTTAAAAAAAGCAGAGTTGAAGTAAAGGCACCTGGAATTATACCAAGACAATCAGTTAGTGAACCAATGCAAACAGGATTAAAATCAATAGATAGTTTGGTACCAATAGGAAGAGGGCAGCGTGAATTAATTATTGGTGATAGACAAACAGGAAAAACAGCAGTTGCTATAGATGCTATTATAAATCAAAAAAAATAAATGAGTCAGGAGATGAAAAACAAAAACTTTATTGTGTATATGTAGCAATTGGACAGAAGAGATCTACTGTAAGACAAATTCAAAAAACTTTAGAGGAAGCAGGAGCTATGGAGTATACAACTATTGTAGCAGCTACAGCTTCTGATGCTGCACCACTTCAATTTTTAGCTCCTTATACTGGATGTGCTATGGGAGAATATTTTAGAGATAATGGAATGCATGCTTTAATCATTTATGATGATTTATCTAAGCAGGCAGTAGCTTATAGACAAATGTCTCTTTTGTTAAGAAGACCTCCAGGAAGAGAAGCTTATCCGGGTGACGTATTTTATTTACACAGCAGATTGCTTGAAAGAGCAGCTAAACTTAGTGATGAGCATGGAGGAGGATCATTAACAGCTTTACCGATTATTGAAACACAAGGTGGAGATGTTTCTGCATTTATTCCAACTAATGTAATTTCAATTACAGATGGTCAAATATTTCTTGAAACAGAATTGTTCAACCAAGGTATTAGACCAGCTATTAACGTTGGATTGTCAGTATCTAGAGTTGGTTCTTCAGCACAGACTAAAGCAATGAAAAAAGTTTCAGGTTCAATGAAATTAGAATTAGCACAATATAGAGAGATGGCTGCTTTTGCTCAATTTGGATCAGATTTAGATGCTTCTACACAAAAACTTTTAAATAGAGGTTCAAAATTAACTGAACTTTTAAAACAAAAACAATATTCACCAATGACAGTTGCAGAACAAGTAATTTCTGTATTTTGTGGTGTTAAAGGTTATTTAGATGATGTTGAGCTTAAAGATATAGCTGAATTTGAATCAAAGATTGTTGAAAAATGTAAATCAGAAAAATCAGAAATTATAGATTCTATTTCAAGTTCAGGAAAGCTTGAAGAAGATTCAGAAAAAGCATTAGTAGAAGTAATAACAGAGCTTAAGAAAAACTTTAATTCATAAAATATGGCAAGTTTAGATGATCTAAAAAAAAGAATAGTTAGTGTAAAATCTACTCAGAAGATCACTAAAGCAATGAAGATGGTTGCAGCTGCTAAACTTAAAAGAGCTCAGGAAAATGCTGAAAAAGGAAGACCTTATTCTGAAAAAATGAACAATATTATTCTTAATTTATCTAGTGGAATTTCAGATAAAGAAAATTCTCCAAAACTACTTTCGGGCACAGGTGAAGATAAAGTACACTTATGTATAGTTTTAACTTCTGATAGAGGTCTTTGTGGTGGTTTTAATACTAATATTATTAAAAAAGCAAAAGTTTATTTTGAAAATATTAAAAAAGAAGGAAAAGTACTAAAGATTATTACAGTTGGTTCAAAAGGATATGACCAATTAAAAAGAGTTTTTAATGAAAATATTATAGAAAAAATTTCTTTTAAAGATTCTAAAAATATTAATTATTTTGATGCAGAAAAAGTTGGAAAAATAATAATTAATAGTTTTGAAAAAAAAGAATTTGATGTATGTACAATTTTTTATAATAAATTTAAAAATGTAATTACTCAAATACCACAAGCACAACAAATTATTCCCTTAAAAGCATCTGAAGTAGAGGGAAATTCACCAGAAGATAATTATGAATTTGAACCTGATGAAGATGAAATTTTAAGTAATTTATTACCTAAAAATATTTCTACTCAGATTTTTAAAGCAATGTTGGAGAATTCAGCTAGTGAGCAAGGTTCTAGAATGAGTGCAATGGATAATGCAACTAGAAACGCAGGTGAAATGGTTGACAAACTTACTATTGAGTATAATAGAAGTCGTCAAGCAGCAATTACTAAAGAATTAATTGAAATTATATCAGGAGCAGAAAGTTTATAATTATGAAAAAAGGAAAAATTACACAGATTATTGGAGCGGTAGTAGATGTAAAATTTGATGGAGAATTACCAGAAATTTTAACAGCATTAGAATGTAAAAATGGAGATAATAGACTAGTTCTAGAGGTTGCTCAGCACCTAGGAGAGTCAAGCGTTAGAACTATTGCTATGGATGCCACAGAAGGTTTAAAAAGAGGTGATGAAGTAATTGATACTAGTGCACCAATTCAAGTCCCAGTTGGTCCAGAGACACTAGGTAGAATAATTAATGTAATTGGTGAACCAATAGATGAAAAAGGTGAAGTTAAAACAAAAGAGAATTGGCCAATTCATAGACCGGCACCAGAATTTAATGATCAATCTACAGAAACTGAAATATTAGTAACTGGAATAAAAGTAATTGATCTGTTAGCTCCTTATGCAAAAGGAGGAAAAATTGGGTTATTTGGTGGTGCTGGAGTAGGTAAAACAGTACTAATTATGGAATTAATCAACAATGTTGCAAAAGCACATGGTGGGTTTTCAGTTTTCGCTGGCGTTGGAGAAAGAACTAGAGAAGGAAATGATCTTTATCATGAAATGATAGATTCTGGAGTTATTAAACCTGAGGGAGCTGGATCAAAAGCTGCCTTAGTATATGGACAAATGAACGAACCTCCAGGAGCAAGAGCAAGAGTTGCTTTAACTGGATTAACAGTTGCTGAATATTTTAGAGATCAAGAAGGGCAGGACGTACTTTTTTTTGTTGATAATATTTTTAGATTTACTCAAGCAGGCTCAGAAGTTTCTGCGTTGTTAGGAAGAATACCATCTGCAGTAGGTTATCAACCAACTTTAGCAACTGATATGGGAAACCTTCAAGAAAGAATTACTACTACTAACAAGGGCTCAATAACTTCTGTACAGGCAATTTATGTACCTGCAGATGATTTAACAGATCCTGCTCCGGCAACATCTTTTGCCCATTTAGATGCAACTACAGTACTATCTAGACAAATTGCTGAAATTGGAATTTATCCCGCAGTAGATCCTTTAGATTCTACGTCAAGAATTTTAGATCCAAGAATAGTTGGAGATGAACATTATAGAGTAGCTAGAGAAGTTCAAAAAGTTTTACAAACTTATAAATCTTTACAAGATATCATTGCAATTTTGGGTATGGATGAATTATCAGAGGAAGATAAATTGACCGTAGCAAGAGCAAGAAAAATACAAAGATTTTTATCACAACCATTTTTTGTAGCAGAAGTATTTACTGGTTCTCCTGGAAAACTTGTAGAACTAGAGTCTACTATCAAAGGATTCGATGCAATTTGTAAAGGAGAATATGATCATTTACCAGAAGCTGCATTTTATATGGTTGGTACAATTGAAGAGGCAATAGAAAAAGCAGAAAAAATGGCAAAGGATGCTGCAGCTTAATGAGTGAAGAGTTTAAAGTAGAAATAATAAATCCAGAAAAATCTTTCCTTTTGAAAGAGGATGTTACTGAAATTGTTGTCCCAGCTTTTGAAGGTGAAATGGGAATATTGAAAGATCATATTTCAATTATCTCATTTTTAAAACCTGGAATAATAAAAATTTTTTCAAAATCACAAGAAGAAAATTATTACGTTGAAGATGGTATAATGGAGTTTAAAAATAATAATTTATCTATTCTAACTAGTTCAATATTTAATATAAAAGATATGGATAAAAATAAAATAGAAGAAAATCTTAAAGAAGCAGAAGCTCAATCAAACACTAGTGATATTGATGATCAGAAAAAATATCTAATAGATCAAAAAGTTGAAGTTTTAAAATCAATTCATTGATTTATAATTTTTTTAATTCTTCATAAATTTTTTTATAAACATCAAACTTAAATTTAACAACAACATTAGTTAATTCATCAATTTTTATCCACTTCCATTCAAAAAATTCTGGATTTTTTGTATTTAATTTTATTTCATTTTCGTTACCTAAAAATTTCATAATAAACCATTTTTGTTTTTGACCTCTAAACTTACCTTTCCATATCTTACCTAATAAATATTCAGGCAGCTCATATGTATACCATTCATCAATTTCTTTAATTAATTCAACACTTGTTATACTAGTTTCTTCTTTTAGTTCTCTTAACGCTGCTTTAAGATATTTTTCTTTATTATCAACACCACCTTGAGGCATTTGCCAAAAGTTTTTTGGATTATCAATTCTTTTTGCTACAAATATTTTATTTTTATTATTTAGTAATACAATACCAACTCCGATTCTAAGTGGTAACTTCATTTATAATTTATTACCCATTAAGAAGTTTAATTGCAAAATTTAATTGGTTATCAGAATCAGAATTTATTGAAAATTTATCTTTATTTTCTTCAATTAGAATATCTGGTTCAACACCAATATTAGAAATTGATTTACCAGATGGTAAGTAATATTTTGAAATTGTTAGTCTTATTGCACCTTTATTTTTTAATGGCATTATAGATTGAACAGAACCTTTTCCATATGTATTTTCTCCAACAACAATCCCTCTTTTATGATCTTTTAAAGCTCCAGCTACAATTTCTGATGCAGAGGCTGAGCCATAATTAGTTAATATAATTAATGGTTTTCCATTCGTTAGATCACCTTTTTTTGCAAACCATTTTCTATTTTCAGATTTTTTTCTTCCTTTAGTTGAAACTATTTCTCCATCATTTAAAAAAAAATCAGTTATCTTTATAGCTTGTGAGAGTAAACCACCAGGGTTATTTCTTAAATCAAATATAAAACCATTTAAATTTTTATTTTTATTTAGTTCATTAATTTTTTTCTTAAGTTGATCGCTACTATTTTCATTAAAAGAAGTAAGTCTTATATAGCCAACGCTTTCGTCGATTAATTCACTTTTTACAGATTTAATTTTAATTATTTCTCTTGTAATATTAAAAATAATAGACTTCTTTACACCCTTCCTTCTTACAGTTATTTCTATTGAAGAACCTACTTTTCCTCTCATAAGTTCTACTGCTTCATATAATGTTTTACCCTGAACCTGAATTCCATTTATTTTAACAATATAATCTCCTGCTTTAATGCCTGCTTTAGAGGCCGGAGTATTATCTATAGGTGATATAACTTTTACTACACCTGCTTCCATTCCCACTTCGATCCCAAGTCCACCAAATTTTCCACTTGTTTCTGTTTGCATTTCTTTAAAAATTTCAGGACTCATATATGCTGAGTATGGATCTAGTGATTGTAAAACACCATTAATTGCATCATCCATAACATCAGCTTTATCTATTTCATCAACATATTCGTTTGATATTTTTTCTAAAACTTCACTGAAAAGATCAATTTTTTCATAAAGTTTATCCTGTTTTTCAGCAAAAAGATTAGTGCTTATAAAATAGAAAACAAATAAATATATTAATAATGGTTTTTTATTCATATCATTACTTTTTCTTTAGGTATTAATTCGGACCACATTTTTTCAAGTTCATAAAATTTTCTCACCTCAGGATTAAAGATATGAACAACTAAATCAATTCCATCTATTAATTTCCATTCACTACTTTCATATCCTTCAATTTGACAATTTAATATTCCTTCAGATTTAAATTTTTCAAGAATAATTTCTGATAATGCTTGCATATGTCTTGATGATGTTCCACTGGCAATTATCATATAATCTGCAACAGAACTTTTATTCTTTAAATTTATCGAAATAATATCTAGGGCTTTATTATCATCAAGAACTTTTTCTATATTTTTTTTAATTTTTAAAATTTTATCCATTGATGATTAATTTAGAATATCAAATTTTTCTTAATTGAGAAGATGAAATATTTATTTTTTTAAAATTAATAAAACTTAAATTATTTCGATTAAAGCGCTTATATGTAATTGATTTTAGTGATTTATTTTTATAACCATTCCTATCAAATACCAAAATGTGACACTTTTTTGAAATTATTTTCCATTTATACCATTTGTGAAAATTAATAAGATTATCAGCACCCATTATAAAATATATTTCAATGGATTTATTTTTTTTTATATAATTTATTAAATCAATTGTTTTATTAGATTTTATTTTATCTTCATAAAATTTAATTTTAATAAAATTATTTGAACCTATAATTTTTTTTGAAAATTTAATTCTTTTATTTAAGCTTAAACTACTTTTATTTTTAAAAGGATTTTTTTTTGTTATAGCCCAGATTATTTTTTTAAGTAAAAACTTTTTTTTAGCATATTTTGATATCATTAAATGACCTTTATGAGCAGGGTCAAAAGTTCCACCGAGAATACCTATTTTAATTATTTCTTTTTTTTTGAATTTATTTTCTAACTTGGCCATTTCCAATGATTTCATATTTATAAGAAACTAATTGTCCTAAACCTACTGGGCCTCGAGGAGGAAGAATGTTTGTTGAAATTCCAACCTCACCACCAAATCCAAACTCTCCACCATCTGCAAATTGTGTAGATGTATTATGCATAGCAATAGCACTATTAACTTTTTTTAAAAATTGCTTAGCTGTTTTTTTATTTTTTGTAATAATAGCATCTGTATGCATTGTGCCGTATTTATTAATATGATTTATTGCTTCACTATAACTTTTAACACTTTTTACAGATACTACTTTAGATAAATATTCAGTCAACCAATCACTTTCTTTTGCATTATGAATTTTTCCTTTATAGAATTTATTAATAATTTTATCTCCATATATTTTGCAGTTATTTTTTTCAAGCTTATTTAAAATTGGATTACAAAACTTTTTTATAATTTTTTCATGTATTAAAATTGTTTCAGTGGCACCGCAAATACTTACAT
>SHAN01000037.1 GCA_004213155.1 Candidatus Pelagibacterales bacterium | reverse complement strand
TAATAATATCTCTTACAAAAGTCAGTTGATTGCTAGATAAATGAAAAGCAAAATAATTAATCTTTGATCTTTTGTTTATCATTTTAATTTTTTTTATTCTTTTTTTTAAAAAAAAATTATTATTATTTTCTAAATTTTTATAAAGTTCATATGCATCATCTATAGATTTAGAAGCTCCTTGAGCAAGTGTTGGGGGTAAAGCAAAAAAAGCATCTCCAATCAAAAATATATTTTTATGTTCCGTTTTATAAATTTCCTTACTTATGTATATTGGAAAACACTTAATATTTTTAATATTTTTTAAAATATTTTGGTCAATTTGATTAGATAATTCGCCCATTATTGAAGATATAAAACTTCTTTCATTAAATAATGAATAATCTTTCATTTGGATTTTATTAAGTTTTTTTTCCAATATACCAATAAAATTTAATTCGTTACCTTTATCTAAAGGATAAATTACAGAGTGAAAATTTGATCCTAAAAATAATGATATATTATTATAATCAATATTTTTAACCATATACTTATTTATTGTTCCTCTTATAGCTATTGATTTTGAATATATTGGTTCAATTTTTTTATTTGCTATAATAGACTTGGTTGAAGAAAAGACTCCATCAGATATAACTAAATAATCACACTCCAATTTTGAATTATCCTCAAAAATTAAAATAATATTTTTAGCTGTTTCTTTAATTTTTATGACTGATTTATTGTACTGTATTAAATTACTTGGCAGTTTTTGATGTAAAAAATCAATCAAACTAGATCTTTGCAATGTAGTATATTTTGCATCATTGCTATTAAATATAGAGATATCTAAATCACATATTTTCTTTGATTTTATCAATGAATAAAAATCAACTTTTTTTGGATTAAATTTATTTGTTATATTGATATTTTTAAACCCTATCTTATTTAATAGATTAACACTATTTACAGATAACTGTATTCCATAACCTTTTTCTATATTTATTGAATTATTTTTTTCATAAATTGATATATCAAATCCTGATTTTTGCCTTAATAAATTTGCAAAAAATAAACCTGAAATACCAGCCCCTATTATCGCAATTTTTTTCATAAATATTTATTTAGAGAATAAAAAATTTTTTTAGTAAATGTTGGCAGAATATAATTATTATATTTATTTTTTTCAATCCATATACTATTTTTTATTTTTTTTTGCACCTTTGTTACTTTAATAATAATATTCATATTCATATTAGACATCTTAAAATTTAAAAAATTATTAAAATTTTTAGGCTTTGATATTTCTTCCATTGGAAATATTTTTAAATTTTTTAAAAAACTGAATTTTTGATTTTTAATTAATAAAATTTTATTTTTTTTTATAAAAATTTTTACTATGAAAAATTTATTAATTTTTTTTTTATTTTTAACAACTATATTAAAATCTTTTTTTCTATAAGATATGCAATCCTTTATTACAGGACAAGATTCACAAAGTGGATTCTTTGGCTTGCAAACTAGAGCACCTAATTCCATTAAAGCTTGTGCATAATCGCTTGATCTTTCCGATGTTCCTAAAAAACTTTTTTTTAGTATTATATTATCTTTATTAATTTCCTTTTTCGATTTTAAATTTAGTAATCTTTTTATAATTCTTTCAATATTTCCATCTAATGGTATAAATGGTTTATTAAATGCTATAGCTAAAATAGCTTGACTTGTATATTCACCAATACCTGGAAGTTTTTTTAAATCATCAATATTATTTGGTAATCTTTTAGAATATTTTTTTACTATAATTTTTGATGTTTTTTTTAAATTTTTAACTCTTGAATAGTAACCAAGACCTTCCCAATTTTTAATAAGTTTATTTTCACTTGCCTCGGATAAACTTTTTATATTTGGAAAATTTCTTATAAATTTTTTAAAATAAGGTATTACTGTTTTTACTTGTGTCTGCTGAAGCATAAATTCACTCACCAACGTAAAATATTCTTTTTTTTTTGAGGAACATTTTATTCTCCATGGAAGATCTCTCTTGTTATTATCATACCAATAAAGTATTTTTTTTGGTAGAATTGATGAATTTTTATGCATTTCAAAAAGAGTATAAATCAAGGTTTGTTTTACATTCAAGGACTAAGGTCATTTAAAGACACTTTGCCCAAAAACATTAAAAAGATTCTAAATAAACGTGGTTATATTTATTCAGATATAATTAATAATTGGAATTATTTAGTGGGCAAAAATATATCAAGTATTTGTTATCCTAAAAGTTTTAAAGCTTCTGGAAAAAATAATGAAGCAACTTTAACTATAAGTGTTCAAAGAGGAAATGAAATAGATGTTGAATATAGTAAAGCAGAAATTATAAAAAAAATAAATGTTTATTTTGGTTATAAAATTTTAAGTAAAATAAAATTAGAAACTTTTGAAGCTAAAACAGTCATAAAAAATAATAAATCTTCTATTTCAAATGCGTCAAAAAACCGATATTTAAAAAATATAAATAGTATTAATAATGAGAATATAAGAAAATCTTTAATCAAATTAACAAAATATTTAAAATGAAAAAAATTTATATTTCAATACTGTTTATTCTTTTTTCAGTTAATTCTTTTTCAAATGAAATTGTAAATAAATATGAAATTAAAGAAGGATTAAACGATGCAAAAGTAAAAATTTATGTATTTGAATCTTTAACTTGTCCACATTGTGCAACTTTTCACAAAGAAGTTTACCCAGAACTAAAAAAAAATTATATCGATAAAGGAATAGTAAAAATTTATTTTAAAAGTTTCCCATTAGATTTGGCTGGATTAAATGCTGCTAAAATTACTCACTGTGTAAAAGAAAATGAAAGAATTAGTTTTTTACACCATTTATATGAAAATCAAGAAAAATGGTTAGACGGCAGTACGATAGATGAGATTAACAAAAATATCGAAAATATATTAATTGATTTTGGTATTAAAGATTTAGATTTTAAAAAATGTCTATTAGATACTGAAATAGAAGATATGATACTCTCTGAACGAATCGATGCTGCAAAAAAATATAAAGTTAAATCTACACCTACGGTTGTTATTAATGAGAAAAAGTTCGATAAAACGCTAGACTATAAAAATTTAAAAAAAGCTATAGAAAAACTGATATAGTTAATACATGGAGTTTAAAAAAATCCAATTAAATGGATTTAAATCTTTTGTAGATAAGACAACTTTTGTTATTGAGAAAGGTTTAACTGGCATTGTTGGTCCAAATGGGTGTGGTAAGTCGAATATTGTAGAATCTCTAAGATGGTGTATGGGAGAAACTTCCGCAAAGAGTATGCGAGGATCTGGCATGGAAGATGTTATTTTTTCTGGTACTGCAAATAAACCATCAAAGAATATTGCCGAAGTTAACATTACTCTTGATAATCTAAACAAAGAAGGCCCTGCACAATATAAAGAGCTTGATATAATTGATGTGAAAAGAAGAATTGAAAAAGACAAAGGTTCTAAATTTTATATAAATGAAAAAGAAGTCCGAGCTGGTGATGCCAGGATGTTGTTTGCTGATCTTTCTACTGGAGCACATTCTCCTTCAATGATTAGTCAAGGTAGAATAGGTTCTTTGGTTACAGCAAAACCATCTGACAGAAGATCCATCTTAGAAGAAGCGGCAGGTATCTCGGGCATTCATGCTAGAAGACATGAGTCTGAGCTTCGTTTAAGTGCAGCAGAAAATAATTTAAAAAGAGCAGACGAATTAAGACGTCAACAGGAAAAACAATTAGATAATTTAAAAAAGCAAGCTGAAGAAGCTACTAAATATAAACTTATTTCTGAAGAAATTAAAAAAATTGAGGCTGGACTATATTATTTAAAACTTCAAGACCTAGACAAAGAAATTAAAATAGAAAATGAAATAAATAGTGAAGCAGAAGATGAGGTAAGTGGTTTAAAAATTGAAGTTAATCATTACACAAATATTATAAATGAAGAAAATTCAAAATTAAAACCTCTTAGAGAAAAAAATATCGAAAATCTATCAAGGCTTCAAAGAATTAATTTAGAATTAAAAAATCTAGAAGAAGAAGAAAAAAGAGCAGTAGAAAGTATTAAACAACAATCAGAGTCTCTTAAAACAATAGATATAGATATGGATAGAGAAAAAAGTATTATAATTGACTCAAATTCAAATGATAAACGACTTAAAGAAGAAAAAAAAGAATTATTAGAATTTGAATCTAAATATTTTGAAATAGAAAAAAAATCAGATCAAGATCTAGAATCTGATATTAGAGGCCTAGAATTAGAACAAAAAAAATTGGAGACAACTTCTAATTTATTAATCTCTAACCTTAATTCCTCAGAAAATATTCAAATTATTAAAAATTCACTTGATGAAATTGAAAATAGTAAAAAATTAATGCTTGATAATAATATTAATGAAGCGTCTAAATTAATGGATAATTGTATTAACAAACTTAAAGATTTACTTTCAAAATTTGAAAATTTTTCTGAAAAAAAAGGAATTGAGGAAATAAGTGAGTCTAATAAAAAAATTAAAAATTTACAAAATTTGTATGCTAGTTCACTTAGTAAAAACCAGTCTATTAAAAATGAAGGGATTAAAAGAAAAGAAAGAATCTATAATATAGAAAGTGAAATTGATAGATGGAAAAATCTTAACTCAAATTCAGAAAAAATGCTTAGTGAGCTAAAATCAAGAAAAAATAAAATTTTAGAAAACTTGTCTGTTCTTGAAAAACAGCCACAAATACTGGCGGTGTCAAGAGGACAGTCGATTGAAAATATAAAATCAGCAGAAAAAGAAAAAACAAATATTGAAAGTGAATTAAATAAAGCTGAGGAAATTTTTAATCAACATAATAATAATTTAAAAAATGTTCAGGAAAAAATGATGACTATAAGAGAAAAAAGAGCAAGATCAATTGCTACTCTTGAAGGATTAAAAAAAAGAAGATTAGATTTACTAGAAAGAATTAATCAAGATTTAAATTTAACTGAATTTAATATATTTGAAACATCAGATCTATTTGGTAATGAAAACTTGCCTGATAGTTTGGCCCAAGAAGAAAAATTAGATAAAAAAAAAAGAGAAAGAGAGAAATTAGGATCTGTAAATTTAAGAGCAGACGAAGAAACAAATCAATATGAAAAGGAAATAAAAAAAATGGAAAAAGATCGAGAAGATCTTGTCTCTGCAATAATAAAATTAAAAGCTAGTATTAATGAATTAAATCAAAAAGGAAGAGAAAGATTAATAGAGGCCTTTGATAAGGTAAATAGAAAATTTAATGAGGTCTATACGAAATTATTTAATGGTGGAAATGCAAAATTAGAATTGGTTGACTCAGACGACCCTTTAGAAGCTGGGCTAGAAATGTTAGTTAGCCCTCCGGGCAAAAGGCTACAATCAATAACTCTTTTGTCTGGTGGAGAACAAGCTTTAACTGCATTGTCATTAATTTTTGCAGTCTTTTTAACTAGCCCAGCACCAATTTGTGTTTTAGACGAAGTAGATGCTCCACTTGATGATGCTAATGTAACAAGATTTTGTAATTTACTTGATGAATTAGTTAAGATTACTAGGACAAAATTTATAATTGTTACTCATCATGCATTAACAATGTCAAAAATGGATAGGCTTTATGGTATTACAATGCCTGAAAAAGGAATTAGTCAGTTAGTTGCTGTAGACCTTCAAAAAGCTGAAGGATTAGTTGCTTGATCATATTAAATGAAAAAATTTGAAGATTTAAAAACTCGCCTTAGAATTGCAAAAAGCAAAATTGATAAAAAATCTATAAATAATAATAATAAAAGCTCATCTTCACTAGGAATTGCAATGAAATTAAGTACTGAAATGGTTGCTGCAGTTGTAGTTGGGACAATTATAGGGTTTATTTTAGATACTTGGTTTGATAGTAAACCCTGGTTTATAATAATATTTTTTTTTGTAGGAGTTGTGGCTGGTATAACAAATGTTATTAGATCAGCAAAACTAATGCAAAAATAATTAAATTCTAAATTAGGAATAAAATGGCAGCTAACCCAATGCATCAATTCAACGTTTATAGAATTGGTCCAGAAATAAAACTAGGAACTTTAGACATATCATTTACTAATGCGAGTCTATTTATGGCTTTAAGCTCATTAACAATTATAATTTTATTTTTTTTAGGAATTAAAAAAAAAACAATTATACCTAATAAAATTCAACTCTTAACAGAACTAAGTTATACTTTTGTTTCAAAAATGATAAGTGATACTGCTGGATCAAAAGCTAAACCTTATTTTGGTTTAATTTTTTCACTTTTCATGTTTGTATTATTTTGTAATATGTTAGGTATGATACCCTACTCATTTACAGTGACTAGCCATATTATAGTAACATTCGTCCTAGCAGCTTTTATTTTTATAGGAGTTACGATAATAGGTTTTTTAAAACATGGTTTAGGATATTTAAAACTTTTTGTACCCAGTGGAGTTCCTTCTCTTCTATTGCCGTTAATTATAGTTATTGAAGTGATATCCTATTTAAGTAGACCAGTAAGTTTGTCAGTACGTTTATTTGCAAATATGATGGCTGGACATACTATGTTAAAAGTATTCGGAGGCTTTGTAATTAGCCTAGGATTAATTGGTGGTTGGTTACCACTAAGTTTTTCTGTTGCATTGACAGGTTTAGAAATTCTCGTAGCATTTCTTCAAGCCTATGTTTTTGCAATATTAACCTGTATCTATTTAAATGATGCACTTAACTTACACCACTAAAAATAAAAAGGAGAAAATATGGAACTAGAAGCAGCAAAAATGATAGGAGCCGGTTTAGCAGCAATAGCGTTAGCAGGAGCGGGAGTTGGAATTGGAATTATTTTTGGTAATTATTTATCAGGAGCAATGAGGAATCCTTCTGCAGCTCAAAAACAATTTCCAAACTTATTACTTGGATTTGCTTTAGCTGAAGCTACTGGATTATTTGGTTTAGTAGTCGCACTAATTATACTTTTCGCATTTTAATTTAATGCTTGTACGTTTAACTAACTATTTATTTATTTTCTTATTAATAAATAAAGAAAGTTTTGCAGCTGAGGAAGGAATGCCTCAGCTTAACCCAGAGTATTGGGTTTCTCAAATTTTTTGGTTAGTTATAATATTTTCATTTTTATATATTTTTCTATCAAAAATAATTTTGCCAAAAATTAGTGAAACTTTAGAAAAAAGAAAATTACAAATATTGGATAACCTGGAACAAGCAGAAAAATATAAAGAAGATACTCAAAATAAAATTAATGAATATGAAAAAATATTAATTGAAGCTAAAAAAGAAGCAAAGAGTATTATAAACGAGGCAAAAAAAAAGATAGACTCCGATATTAACTTCAAAAAAGATAAGCTTGAAAAAGAAATTGAAAAAGAAATCAGTGACGCTGAAAAAGAAATTAATGAATTAAAAAATAATTCTATTGAAAATATTAACAAAATAGCAATAGAAGCTTCAACAGATTTAGTTAAAACTATAATGAATATAGAACTAAATAAAAGTAATGTATCAGCAATTGTTGAGGATATTTCAAAAAAAAAGGCTGAAAAATACTTATGGTAATAGATGCAACATTTTGGGTAGCAGTATCATTTATAATTTTTATTTTAGGATTAATTTATTTAAAAGTTCCTCAAAAAATTAACTTGCTTTTGGATAACTCTATAAATGTTATAAAAAATGAAATTGAAGAAGCTGAAAAAATTAAAAATGAAACAAAAAAATTATTAAATGATAGTCAAATAAAAATTGATAATGCTCAAAAAGAAAGTCAAAAAATTATTGAAACTGCTAAAGCTGAAAGTGAAAAAATGATAATAGAAGTAAATGAAAAGTTCTTTTTAGCTTCAGAAAATAGAAAAAAATTAGCTGATCAAAAAATAGAGCAAATTAAAAACATAGCAATAAAAGAAATCAAAAATACTTCAATTAAAATTGCTATTGAAAGTACAGAAAAAATAATTCAAACTTCAATTGATAAATCAAAATTAGATACTATTTATCAGGAAAACCTTGAAGATATTAAAAAATCTTTAAAAAAATCTACAACAATTTAATATAGTAAGCTTCTAACCGTTTATATATAAAATTACTGTGAATAAAAAATCTATAGTTATTGGCTCAGGTTTTGGTGGTATTGCATCGGCCTTAAGACTTAAAGCAAAAAATCATAATGTTACTCTTGTTGAAAAACATCCTGACCTTGGTGGAAGAGCTAGGATCTTTAAAAAAAATGGATTTACCTATGATGGTGGTCCAACAGTTATCACGGCTCCCTATTTAATTGATGAGTTATTCGAATTATTCAAAAAAAATCCAAAAGATTATATTGAGCTATCTCCACTTAAAGTTTGGTATCAATTTATTTTTGAAGACAAATCTAAATTTAATTATTCTGGCAATGAAATAGAAATGAAAAAACAAATAGAAGAAATAAATAAAGAAGATGTTGAGGGTTATGAAAAATTAGTAAATTTTACAAAAAAAATTTTTGATAAAGGATTTACAGAACTTGCAGATGTTCCATTTGATAAACCATCAATAATGATGAAACAATTACCTGCATTATTAAAACTTAAAAGTTATAAATCAGTTTATTCATTAGTCTCTTCATATGTAAAAAATGAAAAATTAAGAAGAATATTAAGTATGCATCCTCTTTTGGTTGGTGGAAATCCTTTTACAACAACTTCTATTTATGGATTAATTTTATACTTAGAAAAAAAATGGGGAATTCATTACTCAATGGGTGGGACAGGAAATATTATAAAAGGTTTTGAAAAATTGATGAATGAAGTTGGTATAGAAATAATAAAAGGACGTGAAGTAAATAAAATTATTACAGAT
>SHAN01000036.1 GCA_004213155.1 Candidatus Pelagibacterales bacterium | reverse complement strand
GCCTCCCGTAGGAGTTTGGGCCGTGTCTCAGTCCCAATGTGGCTGATCATCCTCTCAAATCAGCTACTGATCATTGTCTTGGTGAGCCATTACCTCACCAACTAACTAATCAGGTGCGGGCTCATCCATCGGTGCATAAAGCTTTCTCTGTAAAGACTTATCCGGTATTAGCACAAGTTTCCTCGTGTTATTCCAGGCCGAAGGGCAGATACCCACATGTTACTCACCCGTTTGCCACTCAGTATTGCTACTGCGTTCGACTTGCATGTGTTAGGCGTGCCGCCAGCGTACGTTCTGAGCCATGATCAAACTCTCAAGTTTAATAACGGCGCACACTAGCTTCATATAAATTAGGTTTAAATAATTTATACTTATTGAAGTGTGTACGACAAATATTTGGTAACCTTAACCGTCCACACTTCTCTTCTTAAAATTCACAATTTCAAAGAGCTAAAAGCACTATTTTCTCAAATAATGCCTTATTTCCTTAACTAATATAGTTATGGGAACGATGCTTATAGTATAATAATAAAATAAAGCAAGAACTAAGAAAGTTTAAAAATTTTCAAAAAACCTTGAATTTTGGTCATTTTTTACCTTATAAAATCAATTTAGAACAAGCAAAAACTTAAAATATTAAAATATTTATGAACTTAAAATTAACTTTCCTATTATTAAAAAAATTAAATAATTTATTATTTTTAATATTAGGATCATTTTTAATTATTTTAGCAATTAAATATAATCAATATTCTATAAATAAAAAAAACCAAACATTAACTGAAATAATAAATAATAATTATTTTAAAAAAACTACACAACATATTTTTAATAATCTTAACTCTGTATATTCAAATATAGATCATAAAATAAATAATGGAGAAAGTTTAAATCAAATCTTAAAATATTATAATATTTCAGATGAAGAAATAAAAAATATAAAAAAAGAATTAAAAAAATTCACAAATATTAACAAATTAAAAGTTGGTAGTGTTATTAATTTAAATTTAAAAACAAATCAAAAAAATAAATTGGAACAACTAACTTATCCAACATCCAAAAATATCAAAATTGTTATAAAGAAAAATTCTAATGAAAATTTTTATTCTGAAAAAATTATAACTAAATTATTTAAAAAAAATATTCTTGCTGAAGGGTTTATAAAGGGAAGTTTATATTCATCTGCTATTAAAAATAATGTAGACCCAAGAATAATTAACGAATTTGCAAGAATTTATGGTTTTGAAATTGATTTTCAAAGGGACATAAGAGAAAATGATAGTTTTCAAATTTTATATGAAAATTTTTATGATGATACTGGTAAGTTTTATAGATCAGGTAAAATAATTTATGCAAACATGAATCTTCGAGGTAAAGAAATAGCACTTTATAAATTTGATCATGAGACATTAGCTGGATTTTATAATGCTAATGGAAAAAGTGTTGAAAAAGCTTTAATGAAAACTCCAATTAATGGAGCTAGGCTATCTTCTAGTTATGGTATGAGAAAACATCCAATATTAGGTTATACAAAAAAACATAACGGAACAGATTTTGCGGCTCCATCTGGTACACCTATTATGGCTTCCGGAACTGGAAAAATAATTAGAGCTAAGTGGTGTGGAGGAGGTGGAAATTGTATAAAAATAAAACATAACTCCACTTATAGTACTGTTTATGCTCACTTAAAAAGTTTTGCAAAAGGAATAGTTGTTGGTAAAAAAGTTAAACAAGGACAGATAATTGGATATGTTGGATCAACAGGAATGTCAACTGGACCTCATTTACACTATGAAGTTCATATAAACGGAAAAGCTGTAAATTCCCAAAAACTAAATTTACCTTCTGGGAGAGTTTTAAAAAATAAACAAAGAAAATTATTTGAAGTACAAAGAATTAAAATAGATATACTGTTGTCTGAATTGGTTTTAAATAAATAAAATAATTTTTTTATTTATCTAATATAGTTGAATTGTTGTCTTGTGACGAAGGGTTAGTTATTTCTTGTGTAGAAGTATTTTCATTATTATTGCTAGCAACTTCTATTTTTTGTTTTTCTCTAGATAGATTTTGTTCTACTGAAATTCTTAAAAAATGATCAGCATGTTGATAATAAGTTTCTGACAGAATTTTATCTCCATTATTTGATGCTTCTCTTGCTAAATTATTATATTTTTCAATTAATTTTGTTGCATTTAAATTACCTCTATTTGGTCCATTTCTAAAAAATCTTCCATTAGAATTATTGTCAGCATTCCCATTAAATCCATTTGAGCCATTTTGTCTAAAATTCCTATCATTAGACCTAAAAGTTCGTCTTCTATTATTATTTCTATAATTTTTAATCATATTGACTATTCATATTATTTTTTTAATTTTAAAAAGATTTAATTTAGATTTAAGGACATTTTATTTTAAATTTGTGCTAATTATACAACGAGTGTTATTTCCATAATCATCTAATATTTTTACAATTCTAAAATTAGAAAGCTGTAATATTTTTTTAACATCTTTTGCTTGATCCTCTGCTATCTCTAAATACAAATAACCACCTAGCTTCAAAATTTTTTTTGCTTTCTTGATAATTTTTTTTATTATATCTAACCCAGTTATTCCACCATCTAAAGCTATTCTGGGTTCGTATCTTTTTATATCCTCACTTAAATATTTAATCATATAAGATTTTATATAAGGTGGATTAGATACAATAACATCATAGTTACCAAATTTGTAATTGTCAATATTGGAATGAATAAATTTTACTCTTTCACGATTATACAAAGAAATAGAGTTATATTTAGCAACATTAATAGCTTTTTGAGATCTATCAATACCAGTGCCTTTAAAATTAGCAAATTCTTTTAAAATTGATAATAAAATACATCCTGAACCAGTTCCAATATCAAGAATATTTAATTTAGATCTATATCTAAATCTATCTTTTATATCTTCAAGAATAACTTCAGTATCAGGTCTGGGAATTAAAACATTATCATTTACAAAAAAACTTGATTTCCAAAATTCTTTTTTTTTTAATATATAGGCTATTGGTTCTTTTTTTCTTCTTCTTTTTACTAGTTTTAAATATTTTGAAATATTTTTTTTATTAATTTCAGTTCTTCCATTTAAAGCAGAAAATAATCTGTCTTTTTTAATAACTGATGATAGTAAAAGCTCTGCATCTAATTTTGAATTTGGAATTTTATTATTATTTAAACTTTTTATTCCTTTTAAAATTAAGTTATCAATTATCATTATTGACTCAAATTCTCTAACTTTAATTGTTGATCTTGAATTGTTAAACTTTCATTCATCTCATCAAAAAACTCACCATTCATAAACTCCGTTAATTTATGCATTGTTAAATTTATTCTATGATCGGTAACTCTGCCTTGGGGAAAATTATATGTTCTTATTCTTTCAGACCTATCTCCAGATCCTATTTTACTTTTTCTGTCCTTTGCTCTTTCAGCATCTTTTTTAACTCTTTCTGACTCATATATTCTAGATCTTAATATTTTCATTCCTTTAGCTTTATTTTTATGTTGTGATTTTTCATCTTGCTGACTAACTACAATTCCTGTTGGTATATGGGTTATCCTAACAGCACTATCAGTTGTATTTACTGATTGTCCTCCAGGTCCACCAGATCTAAATACGTCAATTCTTAAATCTTTTTCATCAATCTTTACATCTATATCTTCTGCTTCAGGTAATACAGCAACTGTGGCTGCTGAAGTATGAACTCTTCCTTGGGTTTCTGTATCAGGTACTCTCTGTACTCTATGTACTCCTGACTCATATTTTAAAGTAGAATAAATATTTTTACCCTTTATTAAAAATATTGCCTCTTTCAAACCGCCTGCTTCACTTTTTGAAACGTTAATAATTTCTATAACCCATTTTTTTTTAACACTAATTTTTTCATACATTTTGAAAAGATCTGCAGCGAAAAGACTGGCTTCTAGACCTCCAGTACCAGCTCGTATTTCAAGTATTGCATTTTTTTGATCTGCTTCATCTTTTGGTATTAAAAATATTTTTAAGATCTTTTCATTAATATTTTTTTTATTTAAAATATCTTTTAACTCATTTTTTGCCATTTCCTTCATTTCAGACTCTGTTTTTGTATCGTCAATAATTTTTTCTAAGTCAGATTTATTACTATCAAATGATAAATATTCTTTTGCATGAACTATAATTTCTGAAAGATCAGAATATTCTTTTGATTTAGAGGCATATTCTTTTTTTTCAACTGTCTGTGAAGATAGTTCTTTTTCTAAAAAGCTATATCTTTCAACTAAAAATTCTATTTTATCTTTGGGTATCATTGTAAATTTAAATTATAATTTTGATATTTCTTTTGATTTTTCTTCTACCAGTGCAACAATATTATTGATCATATTTTCACTGCTAATTTTATGATCTGGCACACCTTTAATGTAAATCATATTATTTCCTTTTCCACCACCCGTTACTCCTATATCGGTTTGTGAAGCTTCTCCCGGTCCATTAACTACGCAGCCAATTATAGATAAAGTAATAGGTGTTTTGATATGAGCTAATCTTTTTTCAAGAATATTTACTGTGTCAATTACTTGAAAGGCTTGCCTGGCACATGACGGGCAGGAAATTATTTTTACGCCTCTAGATCTTAAATTTAGTGATTTTAATATTTCATATCCTACTTTAACTTCCTCAACAGGATCTGCAGATAAAGAAACTCTGATAGTATCTCCAATACCATCCATAAGTAACATTCCCAATCCTATAGAAGATTTCACACTGCCTGGTATTAAACTTCCTGCTTCGGTAATTCCTAAGTGAAGAGGATAATCTGTTATTTCAGAAAGTGCCTTGTAAGCTTTAACTGATAAAAAAACATCAGATGATTTGACACTAATTTTAAAATTAAAAAAATCTTTATCTTCAAGAATTTTAATATTTCTAATTGCGCTTTCTACAAGAGCTTCCGGACATGGTTCTTTATATTTTTCTAAAATATCTTTTTCTAATGATCCGGCATTAACTCCTACTCTAATTGAACAATCATTATCTTTTGCTGCTTTTAAAATTTCATGAACACGACTTATTGAACCAATATTCCCTGGATTAATTCTAAGACATTTCGCTCCTGACTCTGCTGCTTCAATGGCTCTTTTATAATGAAAATGAACATCTGCAACTAATGGTACATTAATATTTTTAACAATATTTTTTAAAGCAAAAGAAGACTCTTGGTCTGGGCAAGACACTCTTACAATATCTGCTCCCGCTTCTGATAACTGATTAATTTGATTTACAGTATTTTTGATATCAGTTGTTAATGTATTCGTCATTGATTGCACTGTGATTGGAGAGTCTCCTCCAACTTTTACATTTCCAATTGAAATAGTTTTAGTTTTTTTTCTTTTTATGTCCCTAAAGGGTCTAATGCTCATTTAAATTAATCTAGGTCAAATTCTTTATGAAGAATTTGAATTGCTTTTTTTATATTTTTTTGACTTATAAGTACTGATATTTTAATTTCTGAAGTTGATATAACCATTATATTTATTTTTTTTTTTGCTAAAGCCTGAAACATTCTATAAGTAATTCCAGGAGTAGTTATCATTCCTGCTCCAACTATTGATACTTTAGATACATTATCATCATGTATTATTTTTTTATAGGATATTTTTTTATTATCTTTTAATATTTTAACACAATTTTTTACTTCATCTCTCATAATTGTAAAAGTAATGTCCGTTAATCCAGTATTTGCTGAAATATTTTGAATAACCATATCAACATTTATTTGATTATCCGC
This sequence comes from Candidatus Pelagibacterales bacterium, assembly GCA_004213155.1. Lineage (GTDB taxonomy): Bacteria > Pseudomonadota > Alphaproteobacteria > Pelagibacterales > Pelagibacteraceae > MED-G107. The sequence goes on along the minus strand of SHAN01000036.1, from coordinate 3,367 downwards.
CAGAGGCTTAAAAATTGATGCTGCAACACCGGGTCTATCAACAACACCCAATAATGTTATTTTTGATTCATTTTTTGTAAATGCAATACCTGTAATTGGATTTTTATTAAATTTACTTTGATTATTATAAATCTTTGTGCCGTCGTTATTTGTAAATGTAGATTTTATATTAATATCAATATCATTAATCATTGCATCTTGTACTGAAGATGGTGCCATAACTTTTGCTCCTAAACTAGCCATTTCTAAAATCTCTTCGTAAGAAATTTTATCAATTTTTTTTGCTTTTTTAGTTAATTTAGGATCGGTTGTATAAACGCCATCAACATCTGTATAAATTATACAATTGTCAGCATTAAAAAATTTTGCGATGGATATTGCTGTAGCATCAGATCCTCCTCTTCCTAGAGTTGTTAATCTTTTCTTATTTGAAATACCTTGAAAGCCAGTTACGATTGGTATCCCTCCTGAATTTATATAGTTTAAAATTTCTTTTTTATTAATTGAAACAATTCGTGAAGACTTATTATCTCCATAAGTTATTATAGGAACTTGCCATGAAAGCCATGATCTAGATTTTAAGCCTATATCTAATAATGCTCCCGATAATAGTGCGCAAGCAATCTGTTCTCCTGAGGATAACAGCACATCATACTCAAATTTGTCAAAATTTTTACTTATTTGTTTAGATTTTTTAATTAAATCATTAGTCACACCACTCATGGCAGATGAAACTATAATAAGTTTATTTTTTTTTGTATAATGCTTTTTAATAAGTTTGGCTACATTACTAATTTTTTTAATGCTACCAACTGACGTACCACCAAATTTTAATATTGTTAAAGACATGTTTATTTAATATTTATACTTATGAATTTTTTTGGTAAAATACTCTTAAAAATTAAATTCTACAAGAAAATCTACTGTGAAAACTATTAATCATAAAGAGATAGAGAAATTTTCTAAAATGGCTGAAGAATGGTGGGATCCTAATGGAAAATTTAAACCTCTTCATAAGTTTAACCCTTCTAGAATTCAATATATTAAATCTTTGGTAAATGAACGATATAAATTAAAAAACGACAAAAAACCTTTTCAAGGACTAAGTGTTCTAGATATTGGGTGTGGAGGAGGTTTATTATCAGAACCAATTTGTAGGCTTGGCGCAAATATTACTGCTATAGATGCTTCAGAAAAAAATATAAAAATAGCTAAGTTACATGCAAAGAAAAATAATTTAAAAATAAATTATATTAACTCTTCACCTGAAAAATTAAATAATAAAAAAAAATTTGATGTTATTTTGAATATGGAAATTGTAGAGCATGTATCAGACCTTGATTATTTTATAAAATCTTGTTCAGGTTTATTAAAAAAAAATGGAATAATGTTTATAGCAACAATAAATAAAACTCTTAAGTCATATGTATTTGCTATAGTTGGTGCCGAGTATATTATGAGATGGTTACCAATCGGAACACATGATTGGAATAGTTTCGTTGATCCTGAAAAATTAAATACAATTTGTTCAAATTTTAATTTGAAAAAATATAAAGAAAATGGAATGTCTTATAATATAATACTTGATGAATGGAGAGTTAGTAATGACAAATCAGTCAATTATATTTCATCGTTTGTTAAAGATTAATTTTCAGATATATCTATCCAAGGAATAGTTGTTGTTTCAATACCTTCTTCGCTTAATTCTTTGATTTCTTTTTTTGTTGCATTTCCATATATTGATTTAACCTTTTTTTTTCCATAATGGATATTTCGTGCTTGTTGTACAAAATTGTCTCCAACATAAATACTATTTTCTTTTATAAATTTTTGATATTTTAATATTTTCTTTCTAATTTTTTCTAATTCTTTAACGTTTTTTTTATTTTTTTTTTTGGTTCCTGATAAATTTGGTGACATTATTGCTTTTACTATTTTGTAAGAACCACAACTATTACAAGTTAATAAATTTTTTTTATTTAAACGATCAAATTCTTTTGAAGTTGAAAACCAACTATCAAACTCATATTTACACTGCTTACATAATAAATTATATCTAATCATTAATTGACAAATAATTATATTTAAGTTCTATAATCTGAATTAATTTCAACATATTTTTTTGTTAAATCACAAGTATATGCTGTAAAATTTCCTTCTCCTACATTCATTTCAATATGAACTTCAATTGAATCCCATTGCATATATTCTTCAACCAATTTTTCATTATATGACGGGTCTATTTCACCATTTTCTATAATTTTAAATTCTCCAATTTTAATATTTAATTTTTTAGTAACAACTTTTTCTCCTGACTTACCAATTGCCATAAGAATTCTTCCCCAATTTGCGTCTTCAGCACCTAATGCTGTTTTTATAAGTGGTGAGTTAGCAATTGAAAAAGCTATTTTCTTAGCTGACATATTATTTTGTGCTTTAGTAACATTAATTTGTATTAATTTATTAGCACCTTCACCATCTTTTGCTATCTGTTTCGCTAAACTTAACATTGCACTATTTAGTTTTTTTTCAAAATTAATTAACTTTGGATCACTAATATTTTCAATTTTAGAATTTTTAATTTTACCTGTAGAAAAAATGCAACACATATCTGATGTTGAAGTATCACTATCTACAGTTATAGCGTTAAATGTACTATCTACATTTTTTTTTAGTAAAGCTTTCAAAATTGAATTTGAAAGATCTGCATCAGTAAAAAAGAATGCTAACATTGTTGCCATGTTAGGGGCAATCATTCCACTACCTTTTGCTATACCATAAATTTTAACTATTTTATTATCTATTTCACATTCTTCAGAAACAACTTTAGGAACGAGATCAGTTGTTTTTATCGCTGAAGCGGCTTTTAACCAAATATATTTATTTTGAACATTTTTTAATTTATCAACTAGATCTGGAATATTTTTTTAATTTCTTCCAGTGGATATTTTTCTCCGATAACACCAGTGGATGCAAATATTATTTGATTTGGTTTAACGACATCATTTGTACCAATATCTAACTTGCTGGCTCTTAAAGTTAATTCTTTCGATATATTTTTTGACAATTCTTTAAGGCTATCAATTCCTTGTTTTCCAGTAAAAACGTTAGCATTTTTTGTATTAACAAATAAAGCTTTTGCTATTTTATTTTTTTGTTGAAGATTAAATTTTATATTTTCTCCAACTATTTTGGACTTAGTATGAATAGTTGCAAATTTTGCACCATCATTAAAATAAAAAAGAGTTATATCATCTCTACCATCATCATATAAACCTGCTGATATTGCAGAAACCGAAACCCCTTCTAAATGGTCAAGATCCTGAAAATCTCTCATTTTAGAGTGTTTATTTTCTGGGTTAATAAA
>SHAN01000035.1 GCA_004213155.1 Candidatus Pelagibacterales bacterium | reverse complement strand
CCTACTGTATCAATGGGTTTGGGACCAATGCTTGCAATTTATCAAGCGAGGTTTATGAAATATTTAATTAACAGAGGTTTAATCAAAGACGAAGGTAGAAAGGTTTGGGCATTTCTTGGTGATGGGGAGATGGATGAACCAGAATCATTAGGAGCAATAGGCTTAGCCGCTAGAGAAAAATTAGATAATTTAATATTTGTAGTTAATTGCAATCTACAAAGATTAGATGGACCAGTAAGAGGTAATGGAAAAATAATCCAAGAATTAGAAGGAGTATTTAGAGGAGCTGGCTGGAACGTAATAAAGGTTATTTGGGGTTCTTATTGGGACTCTTTAATAGCAAACGATAAAACAGGACATTTAGTTAAAGTTATGAATGAGACAGTTGATGGAGAATATCAAGCTATGAAAGCTAGAAATGGTTTATATGTTAGAGAAAAATTTTTTGGAAAATATCCTGAAACTAAAGAATTAGTTTCTAGCATGTCAGATAAAGATATTTGGAGGTTAAATAGAGGAGGTCACGATCCTCATAAAGTTTATGCAGCTTATGATCAAGCAATGAAAAATAAAGGTAGCCCAACAGTTATAATAGCTAAGACGATTAAAGGCTATGGTATGGGCAAAACTGGAGAAAGCGTAAACACAAGTCACCAAACAAAAAAATTAGATGTAGATGATTTATTGTATTATAGAGATAGATTTGATGTTCCCTTAACAGATGAACAAGTTAAAAAAATTCAATATTTTAAACCTGATGATAAGTCTCCTGAAATTAAATATATAAAAGAAAGAAGAATAAATTTGGGTGGTTTTATTCCTGAAAGAACAACATATTCAAAACCAATAAAAGCTCCAACAAAAGATATTTTTGATTTTATGAAAGTTTCAACTGGAGAAAAAGAAATGTCTACTACAATGGCACTTGTAAGGCTTTTGACAAATTTATTAAGAGATAAAAATGCCGCTCCAAGGTTAGTTCCTATAATTCCAGATGAAGCAAGAACTTTTGGCATGGAAGGTTTTTTTCAAAAGATAGGAATTTATGCTCATGAAGGACAAAAATATGAACCTGAAGACTCAGCACAGTTAAGTTCTTATAGAGAAGAAAAAAGTGGGCAAGTATTAGAAGAAGGAATCAATGAAGCAGGATCAATGTCTTCATGGATTGCAGCTGGTACAGCATATACAAATCATGATATCGAAATGATACCAATTTATATCTTTTATTCTATGTTTGGGTTTCAAAGGATAGGAGATCTTGCTTGGGCTGCTGGAGATAGTCAAACCAGAGGTTTTTTAATTGGAGCAACAGCAGGAAGAACAACATTAGCAGGTGAAGGATTGCAACACCAAGATGGCCATAGTCATTTAATTTCTTCAACAATTCCAAATTGTGTTTCTTATGATCCTACTTTTCATTATGAATTGGCAGTAATTTTTAGAGAAGGCTTGAGAAGAATGCATGAAAAAAATGAAAATATTTTTTATTATATAACAACTATGAATGAAAATTATCCACATCCAGCTATCCCAAAAGATAAAGATTGTGAGGAAGGAATTCTTAAAGGAATATATAAAATTAAAGAATTTAGTAAATTTAAAAAAACAAAAATTCAACTCTTAGGATCTGGAACCATACTTAGAGAAATGATGGCAGGAGCAGAAATTCTTCAAAAAGAATACCAAATAGATTCTGAAATTTGGAGCGTAACAAGTTTTAATGAATTAAGAAAAGATGGATTGGAAATAGAAAGATATAATCTTTTAAATCCCGATAAAGAACAAAAAGTTTCATATCTAGAAAAATGCCTTGGAAAAAAAGAAGGTCCAGTCATGGCAGCTTCAGATTATATGAGAATAAATTCAGATCAAATTCGACCATATATTAGTAAAAGTTTTTATTCTTTAGGTACAGACGGATATGGAAGAAGTGATACTAGAAAAAATTTAAGAAAATTCTTTGAAGTGGATAAAGAGCATATTGTAGCTTATTCGTTGAGTATTTTAGCTAAAGAACAATTAATACCATCAAAATATGCAGAGCAAGCAATTAAAAAATACAAAATTGATAAAAACAAACCTTTTCCAACAGAAATATAAATAATAATGGATGTAGAAAAACTTATAGTACCTAATATTGGAGATTTTAAAGATGTTGAGGTTATAGAGATATTAATAAAAAATGGAGATAATATAAAAAAAAATCAAACATTAATTACAATAGAGAGTGACAAATCAAGTGTTGAGATACCATCTAATTTTGATGGCAAAATTATTTCAATAGATGTCAAGATTGGGGATAAAGTATCAGAAGGTAATATAATTGGATCTTTAGAAGTTTTAAAGTCGGAACAAAAATTAGACATACCAAAAGAAAAAAAAATACTGAACCCAGTTAAAGAAAATATAAAAAATTCAGAAATAAAAGATATATATTTAAAATCTCAAAATTATGGTTCTAAAATATTTACCACCCCTAAAGTTAGAAGATATGCTAGAGAATTAGGAGCTGATATATCCGTCATACAAGGAAGTGAAAGAAAAGGAAGAATAGTACAAGAAGATGTTAAGAATTTTATAAAAGAAAAACTAACTGAAGGAAATTTTTTAGATAAAAATATAATTAAAAAACAACAAAAAATAGACACAACAGAAATTAATCATAATGAGTTTGGAGATATTGATATTAAAGATATACCAAGAATTAAAAGAATAGCAGCGCCACATTTATCAAAATCGTGGAATGAAATACCACATGTAACACAACATTATGAAGTAGATATTACTGAAATGGATAATTTTAGAAAGTCTTTAAGAGATACATATACAGGCGAAAAAATTAAAATTACACCTATAGTATTTTTAATGCGTGCAGTTGTAAAAGCTTTAAAGGTGTTTCCAAGCTTTAACTCCTCAATTGATATTAATAAAAATAAAATTATTTTAAAAAAATATTTTCATATAGGAATAGCTGTAGATACAGATCATGGATTAATGGTCCCTAAGATCCGTAATGTTGAAAAAAAAAATTTAACTGAACTTAGCAAAGAGCTTAAAAAAGTAAGTGAAGATTGTAGAAATTTAAAACTTGATAAAAAAGAATTTTATGGTGGTTCAATGACAATTTCTAGTTTAGGGGGTCTGGGAGGTAGTTTTTTTACACCAATAATCAATTATCCTGAAGTAGCAATTCTTGGTGTTGGTAAAGCTGAGATTAAACAAGTTTTTAAAAATGATAAATTTCAAAGTAGAATTATTTTACCACTTTCATTGTCTTATGATCACAGAATTATAGATGGAGCGGAGGCAGTAAAATTTTGCAATCATCTAAGTGATAGCTTGGGTAAAGATTTTGCATACAAGTTAGCAGTATAAATATATGTCTAAACTAATGTCTTTATTTAGTGCATTACTTTGCACATTTATATGGGGTACTACTTTTATTGCCCAAGACACAGGAATGGATGAAATAGGTCCTTTTACTTTCAATTCTGTAAGGTTTTTTGTTGGTTTTTTAGCTATTGCTCCTTTAGCTTTAGTATTTGAAAGAGAAAGAGTTAAAAAATCTTTAAAAATAGATAAAAAAACATTTTTAAACTTAGTTATTTTAATTGGAATTTCTTTATTTTTAGGATCTGCATTACAACAAGTAGCTTTATTATATACTGATGTTGCAAATGCAGCTTTTTTCACAATTTTTTATGTACCAATGGTTCCTATAATAGTTTTTGTTATGTATAAAAAAAAAATTCATTGGAGTATATGGCCATCTGTATTTCTTTGTGTGATGGGAGGATATCTTTTAACTAATTTTTATAATGCAACGGTTAGAATGGGTGATACTTTAGTCATTATTGGTGCTTTTTTTTGGAGTACTCACATTATTTTTACAGGAAAAATTATAGAAAATTATAATCTACCTTTAACAATAGGTGCTATCCAAACATTAATTGTTGCATCACTATCACTTTTAATAGGATTAGTATTTGAAGAATTTATTTTATTAAATATTCTTAAAGAAAAGTTTTCAATTTTGTATGCGGGAGTTCTATCAGGTGGATTTGCTTTTGTTTTACAAATTTATGCACAAAGAAATATTACTCCCGCGCCAGCAGCTATAATATTTTCTTTAGAAGGTGTTTTTGCAACAATAGCTGCTTGGTTTTTACTAAATCAGATATTAGATATAAATAATTTATTTGGTTGTTTATTTATTTTATTAGGAGTCTTATTTTCTCAATTGCTTCCAATATTAAAAAAAAATTAAGTATATATTATTAAAAATAATATTATAGCAACTACAATTCTATATATAACAAAAACTGTTAAAGAAAATTTATTTATATAATTTATAAAAAATCTTATTGTAAAATAAGAAAATATAAAAGAAAATAATACTGCTAAAAATATAAGATAGGTAAATTCATAATTTTGCTCGAAAACATTTTTTAAACCAAGTATGCTAGCTCCAGCTAATGCTGGTATAGATAATAAAAATGAAATTTTACTTGATTCAAATCTGCTAAATTTTAAAAATCTTCCAGCAGTAATAGTTATACCAGCCCTACTTACTCCAGGTATTATTGCTAGTGTTTGAAATAATCCAATATAAAAAACTGTTTTCATATTTAAGTCTGAAGATATTTTTTTATCATTACTATTTTTGTCTGCTATATATAAAATTAATCCAAAAATAAGTGTTGTCCATGCAATGACTTTAATATCTCTTAGCAAATGAATTAAACTAAAAAAATAAATTATATATCCAAAAAATATTAGCGGTATAGATCCAAATATAATTAATATTAATAAGTTTTTATCATTTTGTAAGTTTAATAGATCTTTTCTAAAATAAAAAATAATTGCTAACAAAGAACCAAGATGAAGACTAATATCTATTAATAATGAACTTGATCTAAATTCGTAGAGAGTTGAGACTATGATTAGATGGGCAGACGAACTTATTGGTAAAAATTCAGATATACCTTGCAAAGCTGAGAGAATAAAAATTTCAATAAAATTTGAGATCATTTTGACTGTAGATAAATAGACTAGAATTGTGTTCAATTCTTTATAAAATTAAATGCATAACAGATATGCAAATATGTCAAAAATCCTATTAATTAATAGGTTTTATGATAATAGGGACATATATTCTGACCTAAAAATTATATACATTTGGTTTATTGACCCTATAATTAGCAAATATATGTCTGATAAAATGTTAAAATTTGTTAAAATTAGTCAACAAACACCTCCTAAAAGAGATCTTTCATTAAGAAAAAATGATTTCGGAGAAATATATAATGAATTTATTTCTGAAAAAGCTAAAGAACAATCTAGTCGTTGTTCACAATGTGGGGTTCCTTTTTGTCAGGTTCATTGCCCTTTAAGTAATAACATACCAGATTGGCTAAAATTAACAGCAGAAGGAAGATTAGAAGAAGCTTATGAATTGTCACAAAGCACAAATAATATGCCAGAGGTTTGTGGAAGGATCTGTCCACAAGATAGATTATGTGAGGGAAATTGTGTAATAGAACAATCAGGACATGGCACTGTAACTATAGGATCTGTTGAAAAGTATATTACCGATACCGCATGGGAAAAAGGTTGGGTAAAGCCAATTAAAATTAAAAATGAAATTAATCAAAGTGTTGGAATTATAGGTGCAGGACCTGCTGGTCTTGCTTGTGCAGAAGAGTTAAGAAAAATAGGATATAAAATAACCATATATGATCGTTATGATAGAGCAGGAGGACTTTTAATCTATGGAATACCAAATTTTAAATTAGAAAAATTTGTTGTTCAAAGAAGAACAAAGCTTTTAGAAGAAAGTGGAATAAAATTTATTAATAATTTTGAAGTTGGAAGAGATTCGTCATTAGATGAATTAAAAGATAAACATGATGCAATACTAATCGCAACAGGTGTTTATAAAGCTAGAGAAATAGAAATTCCAGGAAATTCTTTAGAAAATATTTTTCCAGCAATAGATTTTTTAACAGCATCAAATAGAAAAGGATTAGGAGATAAAGTTGAAAATTTTGATAATGGAAATTTAAATGCAGAAAATAAAAATGTGGTTGTAATAGGTGGTGGAGATACCGCTATGGATTGTGTAAGAACTTGTGTAAGGCAAAATGCAAAATCAGTAAAGTGTTTATATAGAAGAGATAAAGAAAATATGCCTGGATCTGCAAGAGAAGTATTAAATGCCGAAGAAGAAGGTGTAGAATTTATTTGGCTATCAAGCCCAAAACAATTTATAGGTTTTAATAAAGTTGAAAAAGTTATCGTAGATAAAATTCAATTAGGATCTCCTGATGAAACAGGAAGAAAAAAACCAGAAATCATTAAAGGTGCTGAATATGAAATAAAATCAGATTTAGTAATAAAATCTTTAGGTTTTGATCCAGAAAATCTACCACAATTATTTGATAGTCCAGATTTATTAGTAACAAAATGGGGAACTTTAAAAGCTGATTTTAAAACAATGGAAACTAATATACCAGGTGTTTTTGCAGCAGGAGATATAATTAGAGGAGCATCTTTAGTGGTATGGGCAATAAAAGATGGAAGAGATGCTGCAAAAAATATAAAAAATTTTTTAAATAGAAAAAAAAATAACCAAAAAGTTAAAGCAGCCTAAAACATGAAAATCTATAATAAAAATTTAAAAAAATTAATTGAAGGAGGAGTTTATTCTAAAGAAATGGAACATGATGCTTGTGGAGTTGGTATCGTAGCATCAACAGAAGGAAAAAAATCTAGGAAAATTGTTGAATATGGAATAGATGCTTTAAAAGCAGTTTGGCATCGTGGAGCAGTGGATGCAGATGGAAAAACTGGTGATGGAGCGGGAATACATATAGAAATTCCATCTGATTTTTTTATTGAAAAAATAGAATTAACCGGTCATGAACATAATAACTCTGAAATATGTGTTGGAATGGTATTTCTTCCTAAAGATGATTACACTTCACAGGAAAAATCAAAATCTATTGTTGAAACAGAATTAACAACAAATGATTTTTATATCTATGGATGGAGACAGGTTCCTGTTAATACAAAAGTTTTAGGATCAAGAGCAGAATTTACAAGACCAGAAATTGCACAAGTAATATTTAGGCCTAATAATGAAAAATTAAAAAATAAGGAACTTGAAAGACAATTATTTGCAGTAAGAAAAAAAATTGAAAAAATATCTATAGAAATGCAACTTAGAGACTTTTATATCTGTTCATTCAGCTCAAGGTCAATAATTTATAAAGGTATGTTTTTGGCAGAAGCATTGTCAGATTTTTATCCAGATTTAAAAGACGAGAGATTTATTTCAAGATTTGCAATTTTTCATCAAAGATTTTCTACTAATACTTCACCAAGTTGGGAGTTAGCACAACCCTTTAGAGCTTTAGCCCATAATGGGGAAATTAATACTTTTAAAGGAAATTATAATTGGATGAAGGTACATGAAGAAGAAATGAAAAGTGACTTATTTAATGATATAGAAGATCTTAAACCAGTAATTAATAGTGGAGATTCAGACTCTGCAGCATTAGATAAAGTATTTGAATTACTTAATCGGTCAGGTCAACCTGCACCTCTTGCAAAGCTTATGTTAATACCAGATGCTTGGTCAAAAAAAAGCAAAACGTTACCAAAAAATCATCAACAACTTTTTAATTTTTTAAATAGTACTATGGAGCCATGGGATGGTCCAGCAGCACTAGCTGCAACAGATAATGAGTGGATTATTGCTGCTCAAGATAGAAATGGACTTAGGCCGTTAAGATACATAATTACAAAAGATAAACTTTTATTTGCAGGTTCTGAAACAGGGATGATACCAATAAAAGAAGACAAAATTATATCTAAAGGAAGATTAGGACCAGGAGAAATTATAGGAGTAAATTTAGATAAAGGAAAAATTTATAATAATAATGAAATAAAAAACTATCTTTCTAAAGAATATAAACATTTTAATAATCAAATAGTCGACCTAGATAAAAAGTTTCCCATTGAAAAAGAAATATTTACTTTAGATGGAGATGAGTTAAAAAAAAAACAATATGTTTTTGGACTAAGTATCGAAGATTTAGAATTAATACTTCATCCAATGGTTGAGGATTCAAAAGAAGCAACTGGATCAATGGGAGATGATACACCTTTAGCAGTTCTTTCTGATAGATATAGACCACTTAATCATTATTTTAGACAAAATTTTAGCCAAGTAACAAATCCTCCAATTGATTCTTTAAGAGAAAATAAAGTAATGAGTTTAAGAACTAGGTTTGGAAATTTGGGAAATATTCTAAATTTTGACAATTTAACTAAAGAAAATATTTATGTTTTAGATACTCCTATATTATCAAATTCACAATTTATAAAATTTAAAAAATATTTTGAAGAAAATAGTAAAATTATTGATTGTACTTTTTCTAAAAATGATAATTTAAAAAATAGTTTAGACAAAATTCGCTCTTTATCAGAAGCGGCTGCAAGAGAGGGATCAAAACAATTAGTATTAACTGATAAAAATGTTAATGAGAATAGATTAGCAATACCAATGGTATTAGCTGTTGGAGCAATAAATTCTCATCTGATTAAAAAAAGTTTAAGGGGATTTGTATCTATTAATATTGAAACTGGAGATACATTAGATACTCATTCTTATGCTACATTACTTGGCGTTGGAGCAACTACTATTAATCCATATTTAGCATTTGAAAGCATACGTCAAAGATTTAATAAAAAATTATTTGGTAATCTTAATATAGAGGATTGTGTAAAGAGATATATTAAATCTGTAAATGCTGGTTTGCTAAAGATAATGTCGAAAATGGGAATTTCAGTTTTAAGTTCTTATAGAGGAGGTTGTAATTTTGAAACAGTTGGATTGAGTAGAGCAATTGTATCAGAATATTTTCCTGGAGTTATCTCAAGAATATCTGGAATTGGTCTAATGGGAATTGAAAAAAAAATAAGAGAAATTCATAAATCAGCATATCTTGAAAATTTGAGCGTGTTACCAATAGGAGGATTATATAAATATAGAAAAAATGGGGAAACGCATCAGTATCAAGGAAATTTAATTCACATGCTTCAACATGCGGTTACAAATAATTCTTATGAAACCTATAAAAAGTATGCTCAAAATATTTACGATCTTCCACCGATAAGTCTTAGAGATTTAGTTGGATTTAGAAAAAGATATAAAAAAGAAAAAATAGAATT
>SHAN01000034.1 GCA_004213155.1 Candidatus Pelagibacterales bacterium | reverse complement strand
TTTTTCTAGCTTCTTTATTTGCACCAATAGTTTTTATATTAATCTCTCCAAAAACTTGTGTATTTCATCACTTTGTTAACCTTACTATTTTAAATGCTTTTTTATTTTTAATATTTTATTTTTTAATAATTTCTAAATCACTTATTAAATTTAAATTTAATTCTCGTTATAATTTTGTATTGATATTAATATTTTTTGTATTTTTTACTTTTCAAGAAATAACTAAAGTAAATTTAAAGAAAAATTCTGAAAGTCATATCCAATATAGAAATGAGTTTAATTTAGTTACTAAAAAAATAGAAAGTAATTATAAAATCAAGGATATCGGGCTTTTAACATTTGAGACTGATCTAATTGTTTGGTCTATTATGAAAAATATTAAATATCTAGATCTAAATATATCAATCTTTACACCTAAAAAAGACTTCATGATTGAAGAAGATATTTTTTCAGTATTTAAAAAACTTGGTCTTAATGAAGTTAGTTTTGATTTATTTATAAAAAATCAAAAAAGCTCATGGAGATATATAAATCAACATATTACAAAGTTTGTATATTATAAATACTCAGCAAATTCCTTGTTCACATATAAAAATAGTAATGATTTTGAAAAAGATGAGATTGAACATATAAAAAAAACACATTTATTACTCCAACAGCAACAAATGATACCAAAATTTGAGTTAGAAAGACTTAAAAGCGAATTTAAAAAATTTGATGGTAATTTAATATTTCCAGAAGTTATACTCCTAAATAAAACAGATGAATTTCTTAATAATAAAAATTTAAATCTTGATGGATATTGCAATATTTTTAATGGAAAAGTTTTTGTTATGTATTTTAAAGATGATGGAAAATCTTGTAATAATCAATAATTTTAAATTGTAATGCAACTATTACGAGTTTAATTTTATATAGAGAATCGGTTATTATTTTACTTAGAGGTGGTGGAGGGAGACTGAGGCCACCTCTACTCCTTAATTCTTAAAAATTAAAATATTCATATAAAAATTTAGTTGCAACAATTAGTAAAAAAATACCAAAATATTTGCTAATCTTATTTTTATCAATTGCATGAACTGTACGAGCACCTATTCTTGCCATAAATGTAGTTATAGGAATAAATATCAAAAAAGCTGGTACATTCAAAAAACCAACACTCAAAGGAATATTTGTTTTTAATATATTGCCACTAATTAAAAAACCAAAAGCACCAAAAATAGCAATCAAAAAACCAATAGCAGCAGCACTGCCTATCGCTCTATTTATCGAATAACCAAAAAATTTCAATATTGGTACATTCATTATTGCGCCTCCTATTCCCATTGGGGCAGATATAAATCCAACAATAAAACCAAATAAAATTTTATAACTTAACTTAATTTTAATTGAAACTTTGGATTGTTTTTCTTTTAAAAATAACAAATAAAAACCTAAAAAAAGAATAATTATTGAAAAGAAAAGTATTAATGATTTGGTTTTAAGATTTGCTGCAAAAATTGTTCCTAAAATAACACCAGTTATTACAAACAATCCATAACTCTTGACTATTTCAAAATCAACTGCCTTAAACTTATGATGTGTTATAATTGAAACCAGCGAAGTTGGAATTATAATTGCAAAAGATGTTCCAACAGCTAAATGCATTAAATAATCTTGATCAAAACCTAAAATTCCAAAAATATAAAATAAAAAAGGAACTGTAATTAAACCCCCTCCTATTCCAAATAAACCTGCAACAAAACCTACAGGGATAGCTGTTAAAGCCATTATTGAAATTAAAAAAATTATCTGATTTTGATCTAAATTTTCAATCATTAATTTGGTTGATTGGCTTTCTCATTGTTTTGCACAATAGCTATTATATGTTTTGCCTTTTGAAAATCTGAATCTCTAGCCATCATATTATCACTTAAATATCTTTTCCAATTTTTTGAACCTACTTGTCCATGATATAATCCTACGGTATGTCTCATTATATGGTTAACTTTAGTTCCAAGTTTGACTTCTTTTTCTAAATATTGCAATAACTTTTCAACTATATCTTCTCTTGTCGGTAAATTTTTTGTGTTGAATATTTCTTTTTCTATTTCTGTTAGAAAATAAGGATTTTGATATATAGATCTTCCTATCATAACGCCATCACATAGTTTTAAATGTTTTTTAATTTCTTCAGTCTGTGTAATACCTCCATTAATTATAATTTCTAAATCTGGATTTTCTTTTTTTATTTCGTAAACCATATTATAATTTAATTTTGGAATATTTAAATTTTGTTTTGGTGATAAACCTTTAAGTATTGCTTTACGTGCATGTAAAATAAAAGTTTTACAACCAGCAGCTTTCATTTTTAATATAAAATTATTAAGATAATCAAACTCTTCTGTATCATCAAAACCAATTCTTGTTTTGGCTGTTACTGGTATTTTACAAGAATTAATCATTTCATTAATGCACTCAGCAACTAAATCTGGCTCTTTCATTAAACATGCTCCAAACATATTTTTTTGAACTTTTTTGCTTGGGCAGCCTAAGTTAATATTAATCTCATCATAACCCATATCTTCTGCTATTTTCGCAACTTCTGATAATTCTTTTTTATCTGAACCTCCAACTTGTAATGCTAAAGGCTTTTCTTCTGGACTATAAGATAATATTTTTTTTCTATCTCCATGGATTGCTGATTTCGTAGCTACCATTTCTGAATAGAGCATTACATTTTTACTTATTAATCTTAAAAAAAAACGATCATGCCTATCAGTACAATCCATCATTGGTGCTACTGATACTAATCTTTTCATTAATTTAATGATTTGTTTAAGTAAAGTTTACTGATCGTTTGTGTTATCAGCATCTTCATCTAATGCATTTTCTAATTCTTGTTCTTTTAATGCCTCTAAAGACTCATCTCCAGACTCTCCTAATTCTTCCTCATTTAATTCTGGTGATACAGCTTCTTCTATGTTTTCTTTTTCGGCAAGATCATCTTGTTTAAAAGCTTGTATTTTTTGAGGAATTTTTCTTGCTCTTTTTGATGGTAAAATCGGAACTCCACTTTTGGAAACTTCTCCTTTGTATATATTTTCAAAGTCATCTCCTACTAATTCATCATCCTCTGAAGTGTCATCTTCCTGTTCAACATGTTTTCTAAGTTTATAAACTGCTGAGCTTTCTAAATCCTTAACTGCAATTTTATCTTCAGCTATTTCTCTTAAAGATATAACTGTATTTTTATCATTATCTCGATCTATAGTTGGTTCTATGCCTGAATTAAGTTGAACTGCTCTTTCTTTTGCAACCATTACTAGTTCATATGGGCTATCTACTTTATCTATACAATCTTCTACTGTAATTCTTGCCATGCGGGTGGTTTATATTGAGCTCAAATAAAAATCAAGGAATATTTATATATATATTGGTTCAATTTTCTTTCTAAAAAGAAATAACAACAAAACAACAATAGCAATATAAATGGAGCTAAAAATTGCAATAGAATTAATGGTATATCCAGCATCTATTAAAATTCCAAAAACTGCAGTCCCAGTTGCGGTTGCAAACACCATTAATCCAGTGGTTAAAGCTTTTATTCCACCTATATATCTTACTCCATAAATCTCTGCCCAAGTTGAAGATCCCAATACATTGGCAAAACCATTTGTAATTCCTATTAAACCTAAAAAAATAAAAGAAGAAAATGGGCTTTCGAACAAAAATAAAATCAAAGCAGCAATGAAAAGTGGGATATTCATATATATTATTAATTTTCTGCTTGAGTATTTATCTATTAAATAACCTGACAATGATAATGTGATTACAGACATAACAGAGTATATCATAAATGATTGCGCCATAATAAATGGGCCCCAATTTTTTGATGAAACAATAAATGATTGATATACAAAAACACCAGTTGCAATTGACGGCATAGATAACATGTTTAATGATAAAATATAAAATCTATAATCTTTAAGAACCTCTGCTCTTTTCCATTGTTTAATATTAACGTCAATTTTTTCTTTAGATTTTGTTGATCCTTCTCTTGAAGTTAATTTAAGATTTTTAATTAATATAAAAGAAAGAATTGGTAATAAAATTAAAACTAATATTGAAATAATAGTCCAAATATCTCTCCAGCTAATTAAAGATAATAAAAATACCATCAATACTGGTAAAATAAATTCAGCAGATGATAAACCTAACCATGTTATACTTAAAGCTTTACCCCTTGTTTTTTCAAAATATCTTGCAACAGTAGTTGTTGCTGTATGAGACATTAGTCCTTGGCCACTTAATCTCAGTAAAAAAATTCCTATAAAAAGTATAGGTACATATTTAATAGTGGAGAAAAAAAAACAAGCAAAAGAAAGTAAGATAATTACAATTAAAGAAAATTTAAATACATCCATATCATCAATTTTCTTTCCTACCCAAACTAAAGCTAAACTACTAACTAGTGTTGCAGAAGCATAAATTGTGCCAAATTGTCCATGAGTAATGGATAAGTCATTTCTTATACTTGAATTAAATATTCCAATAAAATAACTCTGTCCAAAACTTGAAAAAAATGTAAATATAAATCCAAATATAACTACTTTTAAACTTAAATTTTTAAACATATAAAATTATGACTTGTAATGTTGCTTTTATTGGTCTTGGTGTCATGGGTTATCCAATGGCAGGTTATATATCAAAAGCTGGTCACAATGTAACTGTTTTTAACAGAACAACTTCCAAAGCTGATAAATGGTTATCAGAATATAAAGGAACTAAAGCGGATACACCTGCAAAAGCTGCTGCTAGTGCTGATTATATTTTTACCTGTGTAGGTAACGATAATGATTTGCGAGAGGTAACCTTTGGTGAAAGTGGAATTTTTAAAACAATAAAAAAAGGTTCTGTATATATTGATAACACTACAGCCTCGGCAACAATAGCGAGAGAAATTTATGAATATTCAAAAAAAAATGGTTTTGGATTTCTAGATGCTCCAGTTTCAGGTGGGCAAGCAGGAGCAGAAAATGGTGCACTTACCGTCATGATTGGTGGAGACCAAGTAGACTTTGATAAAGCTAAAGATAAAATTGACTGTTATAGCAAAAAAATGAAACTTCTTGGAGGTGCTGGAAGTGGACAGCTCGCAAAAATGGTAAATCAAATTTGTATAGCTGGGTTAGTTCAAGGACTATCTGAAGGAATTAATTTTGGTATGAAAGCAGGATTAAACATGACAGATGTGATTGAGGTTATTTCAAAAGGTGCTGCACAATCTTGGCAAATGGAAAATCGATATAAAACAATGATTGATGACAAATTTGATTTTGGTTTTGCTGTTGATTGGATGAGAAAAGATTTAAAAATTGCAATGGAAGAAGCAAAAAACAATGGATCATTATTGCCTGTTACCGAACTTGTTGATAAATTTTATGGAGAAGTTCAGGGAATGAGTGGAAATCGTTGGGATACCTCAAGCTTAATTAAGAGATTTAGAAAGTAGATATGTATGCAACCAGCATACTATGAAAATTTTAATGAAATAAAGAAAAAAATCTGGTTAATGCTAGATGATGCAGTAACCAATAGAAGCTCTCCTTTTAGAATTCCTGTTTTTGTTTGTGGAAATCAAAATGATTTTGATGGTAGAATTATAGTTCTTAGAAAATCTGATCAATCAAATAATACACTTCAATATCATACTGATATTAGATCAGAAAAAATTAAAATATTAAAAAATAATAAAAATGCTTCAATGATTTTTTATGACAAAGAAGAAAAGATTCAAGTCAGAATTAAAGTAGAATGTACAATCAATCATAATAACGATATCACAAAAGACTCTTGGTCAAAAACAGGACATATGAGTAGAAAATGTTATTTAGTTGATAATGGTCCCGGAGCAAAGTCTGATATACCGACATCTGGTTTAAATTCAGAATTAGATAGTTTTAAATTTACATTGGAACAAAGTGAAGAAGGTTATAAAAATTTTACTGTAATTCAGTGTAAAATAAAATCTATTGAATGGCTTTATCTAGCGGCAAAAGGTCATCGAAGAGCTAAGTTTGATTTAGAAAATAATAAAGATACTTGGCTGGTTCCTTAGTTCAATTCATTTTAAAAAATTGATTTAGAATATTTTTTCCAATTATCTTGATAATGTTTGGTATTTTCTGCCATAGCTTTCTTCTCTTCTTCTGTAACTTCTCTTATAACTTTACCAGGGGAACCAATTACTAAAGAGTTATCTGGTATCACTTTATTTTCAGTAATCAAAGCTTTTGAACCTATGATGCAGTTATTTCCAATCTTAGCATTATTTAAAATAACTGCTCCTATCCCAATCAAAGCATTATCTCCAATTGTGCAACCATGGAGCATAACTAAATGTCCAACTGTAACATTTTTTCCTATTTTTAAAGGGTAACCTGGATCGGTATGCAAAATACTTCCATCTTGCACATTGGATCCTTCGCCAATATAAATATTTTCTATATCCCCTCTTAAGACTGCATTAAACCAAATACTTGTGTTTTTTTCTAATGTAACATCACCTATTACAGTTGCATTTGGAGCTACCCAATTTTCACCAGCATTTTTTATTTTTTTATTTTCCAAATCATAAAACATATCTTATATATTCTTTTAACATGGTGCTTACAAAAACTCCAATATGTGAATTTGGTAAAAAACCAGAATTTTTTGAATTAAAATCTACTGAGGGTAATTTAATTAACTTAAATGATGTCAAAGGTAAAAATGGAACTTTGATAATGTTTATATGCAATCATTGTCCTTATGTAGAAGTTATAATTGAGGACTTGGTTGATGATTGTAAAATTTTAGAAAAAGAAGGAATTAGATCTATTGCTATTATGTCAAATGATACCAAAGAATATCCTGAGGATTCATTTGATAATATGATTAATTTTAGTAAAAAGTATGATTTTAATTTTCCTTATGTCATAGATCAAACACAAATAATTGCTAAAAAATATGATGCAGTATGTACTCCAGATTTTTTTGGTTATAACAGAAATTTAGAATTACAATATAGAGGAAGATTTAGAGAATTAAGAAATTTAAAGCCTATAAAAAATGGTGAAAGTGATTTATTAAAAGCAATGAAATTAATTGCAAAAACAGAAAAAGGTCCCAAAGATCAAATCGCAAGTATGGGATGTAACATAAAATGGTTTAAATAATGTATCTTATAATCACTCGAACCTTTCCTCCCGAATTAGGCGGAATGCAAATGTTAATGTGGGGATTGACTAATGAATTAGCTAAACACGAAAAAGTAAAAGTTTTTGCAGAGGATTATAAAGATGCAAAAGAACATGATAAAAATATCAATTTTAGCATTGAAAGAGTCTCTGGATTTAAAATTTTTAGAAAGTTTAGAAAAGCTAATTTAATTAATGAATATTTGAAAAATGAACATTCAGTCACAACTGTTATCGCAGATCATTGGAAAAGCTTAGAAAAAATAGATCAATCTCTATTACATAATAAAAAAACACTATGTTTAATTCACTCAAAAGAAATTAATCATCCTGTTGGCTCTGGCTTAAATGAGCGTGTACTAAATACACTCTCCAAAACCAATTTTATAATTTCTAATTCAAATTTTACAAAAAAATTAGCTATTAGTCTTAATATTAGTCCTGAAAAAATAAAAGTTATCAATCCTGGTGTTGAAAGATATGAAAAACCTAGTGATGAAAATATTAAAATTTCAAAAGAATTATTTAAAAATTCCTTTCCAAAATTAATAACTGTTTCAAGATTTGATAAAAGAAAAAATCACGATAAAGTTATAATGACAATTAGAAATTTGAGAGAAATATACCCAAATATAAAATATCTCTGTATTGGATATGGAGATGAGGAAAATAACTTAAAAAAACTTGTCAAAGAACTAAAATTAGAAAATATAATTATTTTTAAAAAAAATATTAATTCTAATTTAAAATCAGCTTTTTTAAATCAATCAGATATTTTTATAATGCCTTCCATTATATATAAAAAATCTGTGGAAGGATTTGGTATATCTTTTATGGAGGCAGCACAACAAGGTACTGCATCAATTGGAGGAATAGATGGCGGTGCCTCCGATGCAATCAAACATGAGGAAACAGGTTTAATTTGTGATGGAAATAATCTAAATTCTATATATGAAAGTATTTTAAAAATATTAGACAATGACAACTACAAAAAATATGGAGAGAATGCTAAAGAATTTTCTAAAGATTTCAATTGGGATATTATTGTAAAACAATATTTAAAATTAATAAATTAATTAAGATTATAAGATATTTTTATGAAAAAACTTTTAGGGATCGTAGTTCTGGGTTTGTTGTTTAGTGCGAACTCATTTGCAGCTGATTGGAATATTAAAAATAAATGGAAAATTTCATGTGGAATCGTTGATAAAGAATCTTTGGTAATAAATGGAAAACCAAAAACTAAATATAACAAAAAAGAATTTAAATTAGAAAGCGTTATTTTTAAATTAGATAAAGGTGACATTGGTAGCTGCCCAACAGATAAAAAACCAGCCTACAAATATAATTATTCTGGAAGACAAGAGATTACTCATAGATTACCTGTTGGTAAAACTATATTTGAAACAGATATTTATATTGAGGGAGCTCCTCAATATAGATCAACAGTTTTTCAAATACATGATGGAAGAAACAAAGGAGCACCTCCAAGCTGGATTGGTATTGGTATGGACTGGAAACTTAAATATAAGTTTCCAAAAGGAGAATGTTCACCAGAGAAATGTAAAAAGATAAAAACAGCTTATTTAAAACCTGGAGAAAAAAATAGATTTAAAGCAAGTATTAACTATCAAAAAAAATCAAAAACATTAACAGTTTTTTATTATCTAAATAATGAAATGATAGCTAAACATATAGATGTACCATTATCTAAAAAAAAAACAGACGGACCATATGGACCAAGTAAACCTTATATTAAAATTGGTATTTACAGAATTGGAGATACAGGGACAACAAGTTTTGCTTATAATAATTTAGTAATTAAAAATAAAAAAAGTGATAAATAAAAAAAGAAATTTTTTAAAACTATCAGGATTGTCTTTCTTATCATTAGTTTTGTTACCGTATAGATTATTGTATTCAGCTACTAAAAAAATAATTAATCAAAATCTTACCGATGAGCAAAAAAATATAATGTTTAATGAAGCTACAGAACGTCCATATACCAGTCCTTTGAATTATGAAAAAAGGAATGGTTTTTTTCATTGTGCAAACTGTGAAGCAAAACTTTTTTCGTCAGACGCTAAATTTGATAGTGGAACAGGTTGGCCTTCTTTTAGAGAGTCTTTACCGGGTGCATTTAAAACTAAAATTGATTACTCATTTGGAATGAAAAGAATAGAGTATCATTGTGCAAATTGTGGAGTTCACCATGGACATGTTTTTGCAGATGGATTACAAAAAAAAAGATTTTGCAGTAATGGTTTATGTTTAATTTTTATACCTGAAGACTAATTAATTAGAAAATCCGTATTTTCTTAATCTAACATCACCAGTTCTAGCATGAGCTTCCATACCTTCGTATCTAGAAATTCTAGCACAAGCAGCACCCACAGTTTTTGTGGATTCTTTCGTCATTCTTTGGAAACTTAATGTTTTAATAAATTTACCAACAAATAAACCTCCAGTATAACGGCCTGCACCTTTAGTGGGTAAGATATGAT